>JBMFVR010000051.1:0-8689 GCA_049965895.1 Nitrososphaeria archaeon
TGCAGTCATGGTCATCATGCTTGTTCACCTTTATGCCCCTCCTCTTCAATAACCACTTTATTTCAATAATTACCCTTCCCCTTGCCATTGCAAGCAGCTTCTTGTCTGCTCATCTACCATATGAGGCAGGTAATTGGTCCTTAATAGCTCACCCAGAACCCTTGCATCAACCCTGTCATTCTTCAGCTTGGATTTTGCAATGAGTTGCATTCTGGAGGGAGAAGCAACGGATACAGCGCAATCATTTAGCATCTTCAGCTGGTCATATATTGGATATATAAAACCAACAGCTTCCACTGCAACATGTTTTCTTCCATTGATGGAATGTCAGGCTGCCAGTTGGCAGCCTTCAAGCAGTTTACCATCCTTGTTCAATACAGCTACCTGTGATTCCCTTTCATGAACATCTACACCAACATATACTTCGCTATCCATGCATATGCCTTTGTCATGCCTACCCATAAACGCTCATCATAGGAGTCACTAACACCTTGTTTAATGTTTATATTTACTATCACCAAGATATGATGTTTTTGAGATAAGCCTTCTCCTCTTGTCCCACTTGCGGTAAAATGTGTGTTCTGGTGTCTCAAGGTTATCCCAATCAAGGGACATGTGATGCCTCTTCGTGTTGTACCATTTTATGTATTCACCAATTGACCCAAACAACTTAACCTGTATTGAGTCGAAGAACCTTACCGTTGGTTTGAGATACTGCCGGAATGTGCTTTATCTTCATCTTTATAAGGCGTTCCAAAATGCGGCTATGCTAAGCGATTTACTGTCTCCAAAGTTTGTGTAAAACTGGGATCCATGGTCTGTCAGTATTGCAGCAGGCTTGCTTGCCATATTCGCTGATTGCCTTGTCAAGAACAGATATTGCATTTTCAGTTGTGGCTCCGTCAAACAGCTCCCAGCCTATTATGAACCTTGAAATGTAATCGATGTAAACTATCAGCCCATCCATCTCCATTGCCAGCTCGTGTGTCACAGCGAGTTTGCGTGATTCATTTCATACTTATTGCTTGCTCTTCTGATCTGATGCGAGTTTGTGCTTCTTCAATATGGTATGAATCATGTATGAGAAGATTTAACATATGTTCAAGTGCCATGGTATTTGACGGGCGTTCCCTGTATGCACTAACAACTTCTTCCTCTTCAAGCTTCAGTTATTATCCTCCTTCCTGCTTCCTTCAATTTGGCATCTACCCGGTCTTGATGTATTTAGACCGCTGCTGCTTGACCCGAGAAGGGCGAACATGCTGCAACAGAGCTATGTGCAATCCGTGCTCTTCTGTTCAATTATCCATATAATCTTGCGGTTTGTTAATACCACAATATAGCATCAATTGTTAAGTGCTAATGATTTTAGAAAAAGAGAATAGTTTAAGAAAGTGAAAAGTTTAATTATACACCCTATTAATATACTGGTTGTTATGAGCAGGCCAGCTGAATTAGGAGAGTTAAAGGAAGGGTCTTATGTCATATTGGAGGACTCGCCGTGCAGGGTTGTAGAGCTTGAAAAGAGCAAACCGGGGAAGCATGGTAGTGCAAAGGTCAGGATAGTGGCAATAGATATCTTTACAGGCTCAAAAAGGAGCTATGTAGGACCTGCCAGCTCTAGAGTTGATATTCCAGTAATAGAAAAGGGGTCAGGTCAAATTCTTAGCATCACAGGAGACACAGTTCAACTCATGGATTTGCAGACATTTCAGACGTTTGATGCGGATTCAGTTGATGAAGAGGTTAAACCAAAGCTGAAGGAAGGGCAGGAAGTAGAATACTGGAAGGTCATGGGAAAGGTAAGGATAGTTAGAATAAAATCATAGAATGGTAATATTTTTATGGTATATTTTACATTATAAACATGCCCAGTCTAATGGCTCACTCAATTCGATGGGCGGACTGACCTTTAGGGATGAAGAGACGTAGTGGGCTGGACAAATGGGCCGGTAGTTCAGTGGTAGAATGCCCGCCTCGCACGCGGGAGGCCGCGGGTTCAAGTCCCGCCCGGTCCACTGATTTAGATGATGATAATTGAAGATAAGAGAGCTTGAGTATATGGGTGATGCGCTATTTGAGGTGGAGGGATCCACTATAGAAGAGTGCTTTAAGGGCGCCGCTTATGCTTTCCTAACGCTCACATACGATATGAAGAAGGTAAATTTGAAAATCCATAGAAAAGTTGAGCTGGAGGGGCAAGACATGGAGAATCTGCTTTTCAGGTGGCTTGAAAGACTTCTTATTGTGCTCACAGCTGATAATCTTGCCGTAGGAAAGATAGAAATTTCCATACATGATCTCAAGCTTGTGGCTGACATCTGGGGGGAAACATATTCAAGAGAGAAACATGGGTTCAAAACAGAGGTCAAGGGGATTACTTATCATTTGATGTCGATAAATAGCGCAAGAAATAAATGCAGAGCGAGGTTTCTGGCTGACTTGTAGGTGGTTAGTTCATGGAAGATAATATCGTTGAACTTTTCAAAAGGGTTTCTGAAGAAGAGGATTTGATGCAGAAATTTAGATACGTAGAAATTTTGATAACACGCATAAAACTTGAACACGGACTTGAGATTCCATTCAGCAAGTGCTACGGCGGAGATATAAGTGCAGCACTGAAATACTATATTGACGGAAAGTACGAGGAGTGCATATATGAGCTTAGAAAGGTTAAATTAGACATAATGAAGGAAATTACTAGGTCCCAGAACCAAACCAGAAAAATAAGATCAAACACATGATTTTTTATAAATTAGATAAGCTTATAAAAAAAGATTGTATGTTAAATACATCATGTGTCGTATCTTTGCTGCCGCGCTTGTTGAGGGCCAGGTTAGCTCTGTGCTCAAGACAGGTCTCAAGAGGCTTGAGTACGGCGGTTATGACTCATCTGGCATGGCGACAGTCAATGGAAATGAGCTCCAAATAAAGAAGGGTGTGGGAAAGCTTGATGAAGTTGATAGAGCAGTCAGGTTTGAGACTCTATCAGGAAACATAGGCATAGCTCACAACAGATGGGCAACGCATGGTTATCCATCAGTCACAAATGCACACCCACAGACAGACTGTAAAGGCAAAATTGCCGTAGTGCACAACGGTGTTATAGAAAACTTTTATGAAATAAAAGAAGGCCTTGCTGCCAAGGGCCATGAATTTAAATCCAGAACGGATACTGAAGTTATAGCGCATCTAATAGAAGATTACATAAATGCGGGGAAGGATTTTTTAAATGCCACCATCAGCGCCGTTAAGGAGCTTCGTGGTTCATACGCTTTGGCAATTCTATATTCAGGGGAGCCAGATAAGGTGATCCTTGTTAAAAATGAAAGCCCGTTGCTTCTTGGCATAGGAAACAGTGGAAACTATGCCGCTTCTGATCCTGTGGCATTTGTGGACCATACAAATCAGATAATACACCTAGAAGATGGAGAAATTGCGGTTATAACTCCAAAAAATTACAAAATATACAGGGTTTCGGACTGTATGCCTATTAGCAGGGAAACAGAGATAGTGAACATTCAAGTGAATGATGTTGATAAGGGAGGCTACGGTCACTATATGCTCAAGGAAATAATGGAGCAGCCTGTTGCAATAAGCTATGCCCTGAACCTGCAGAAGCCCTATCTGGATGTGGTGAGCGAACTGATAAGGAGGGCAAGAATTACATATCTTATAGGTGCAGGCAGCTCCTACCACTCATGTATAGCAGGCAGTTACATGCTTTCTCAGATAGCTGCACTTCCTACTATCCCTACTGTTGCAAGTGAGTTTATACAGCAGTTCGGCAAAACCCTCAATGCGGATTCAACTGTAGTATTAGTTAGCCAGTCAGGAGAAACTGCCGATGTTCTCAAGGTGGCAGGCTATGCAAGGCTGAAGGCAACCACTGTGATTTCTATAACAAATGTGATCAGCTCAACCATAACTAGGCTTTCAAGAGCATACATAGTGCAGCAGGCAGGGCCAGAAATTGGAGTTGCCGCAACAAAGACATACACAACACAGCTTCTTGTTTTTTATCAGCTTGCCATGGAAATGGCAAGGAAATATGGAACCATGACACAGGCTGAGGAAAGCAATTACATTAAGGGCCTGCATGAACTTCCGCACCTTGCAAGCAGGGTGCTGGAAAGCGTAGATGAACCAATAAAAAGAATTGCCTCTGAACTGAAAAATGCAAGCCATATTTTCTTTCTGGGAAGGGGAATAAACACAGCAACAGCTTATGAGGGAAGGCTGAAGATGCTTGAAATATCATACATTCCATCAAGCGCATTTTCCGCAGGTGAAAGCAAGCATGGACCAATAGCTCTTGTTGAAAAAAATAGCCCCGTAATATTTATTGCACCAGATGATTCATCAAGAAAAGTTATCATGGGAAATATAATGGAAATCAAGGCCCGTGGTGGTAAGGCCATAATTTTTGGAAATGAAACTGATTCAGAACTTAAGCAGGCATCAGATGAATTTATAGGGATGCCATCTGTGGATGAAATGCTTTCACCTATAGTATACATATTGCCACTACAACTTCTTGCATATTATACAGCAGTTTTAAAAGGGTACGACCCTGACAAGCCAAGAAACCTTGCAAAATCGGTTACAGTGCAGTAAAATGTTCACAATTAATCTTCCACCAGTAGCCTCCGCAGTTGTTGCAATATTGATGATTCTTTTTGGCCCTTTTATGGCGTTCTTGCTGCTTTGGAAAGCAATAGGAATAAAGGGCTACGCATCAATATTTGCGTATTCAAACGGGAAGAGTTTCCTTTATAGGATTGATCCCCGGGTTAAGCTACTATACGCTATTGCGATACCTGCTCTGGCCAGCACCTTTGGCCTATATGTGGGTATCACGCTACTTGCCTTCACATTGTTCCTTTACCTTTTTATGAACAGCCCCCTAAAGGATCTTAGATTTGTTATTTTGCTTATGCTTTCCATAATCCTACCTGCTGCTTGGATAGATAGCATAACTTTTTCTAGGTTCAGTAGGCTGCCCAGATTACTGCTTTTAGTAATCTACCCTGCATCTATGGGAATAAGGGGTATATCACTGATAGGTCTAATGTTTGGTTTTATGTCATCTATTCCAGCAGCCTTAGCAGTAGCTGCCGCATTTATAATAGTTTTCACGTCATCCCCATCTGACCTGCTCACCAGCATGGTAAAATCAAAGATGCCCTATGAACTTGCATTTGCCATGACCCTTGCTCTTGTGTCTATCCCCAAGGTACTTGATTCATTTTCTTCACTCACGGAAGTGCTAAGAAGCAGGGGGTTTATTGGGGCCTTTAATCTACAACCCTTAAAATCCCTGTTCCAGAGATTTTGGATTTATACGTTCAGCACAGGCCTTATAATAGCAGATTTTATAATTGATGTTTTAAGATCATCTCAAAATATTGCAATTTCGGCAGACATAAGGGGCTTTAGAGCTAGCAAGAATAGAACATATTATCACAATCTCAAGATGAACTACGTTGATTGGGTGCTATCATCGATTCTGATAGTTGCCTTTGTAATCGCCGTTTTAAGATAAAGCACACAGTCGTCACTTCAATTATAGTTATGTGTATAAATTGTTTTTAAAAATATGAATATAAAACATGTTGCCATGATACCAAATATCAAAAACATTTAATTAAAAGGATATAATGATGTACAGCCAAACTTTTCATTATGGACTTAGCTTTCTGGTGTGCGATCCTTGCCTTGTAGAAGGATAACAGGTATGGCATAACAGTTAAGACAAAACTTGTAATTGCGATAATTATAATAGGAATAACGTTCAAAATTACCCCTAATCCAAATTTCAGATACATTGTTGCGGTCGCTTAAATTCCCCAACCTTCAAACCATTTCATCACAGAATTTACGGGCAGGTCGTAAAGCAGCTCCTGCTAGTTTTCAAGCGAACAGAAAGCGTTCAGGGTTGTTTGATGTCCTTACCAAAAATAGAATATAACCTGAAGATTGCATAATATAAAATAATAATGCCTATTTAATTTTAGGTGCTAAATATCGACGCATAGTCTAGCTGTACTTCTGTTAAAAATGCCATATATGTTGAAAATACAATTTGATTTACACCTGATATGTACGATTAGTTCTATCAGACTTGCTTTAAATTTGTCTAATTTGACCGTCGCCATATATTATATACTTGGTTGTTGTGAGTTCCTTTATTCCCATTGGTCCACGCGCATGAAGCTTCTGGGTGCTTATTCCAACCTCCGCACCAAAACCAAACTGCTCGCCATCAGTGAACCTTATGGAAGCATTAACGTAGGTGCACGCTGCATCAACATTATTTGTGAAATATTCTGCATCCCTGATGTTCTTTGTTATGATGGCCTCTGAATGCTTTGTTCCGTGCTGATTTATATGTCTTACAGCATCTTCCACAGAATCCACTATTTTTATTGCCAGTGTAAGGTCAAGATATTCAGTGTCCCAATCAGTGTCCGACGTCGGTTCTATCGTTGGATCTATCCTCCTAGAAAGATCATCTCCCTTAACCTTGACCCCATATTTTCGCATCTCATTAACTATCCTTGGCAGATATTCTGTTGTAAGATCCTTATGAATCAATACCTTTCTCACGGCATTGCACACGGCTGGCCGTTGCACCTTTGCATTTACTATAATTCTGGTTGCCATTTCAAGATCTGCATCCCTGTTCACAAATATATGATTGTTACCTGCCCCGGTCTCAATTACTGGAACCGTAGAATTTTCAACAATATAGTCTATGAAATTTGAACTTCCTCTGGGCACAATAACGTCTATCAATCCCCTTAACTTTATCATCTTATCCACAATTGACCTGTCTGGGTCCTCGATAACCTGCACCGCATTTTTATCTATTATTCCTTCTAGAGAATCCTGCAGCACTTTGCCAATTGATGCATTGGACCTTACGGCTTCAGAGCCACCCCTCAGTATTACGGCGTTTCCCGACTTAATCGCCAATCCTGCAATGTCTATAGTGACATTGGGTCTGGATTCGTATATGGCACCTATCACGCCAATGGGAACCCTTATTTTCTTTATTTTTAGACCATGTTCAGTTGTCCAACCATTTATAACTTCCCCAATTGGATCTGGAAGATTAGAAACCTTGATCAGGCCTTCAGATGCAGCCATAATTCTGTTCTCATTTAAAACTAACCTGTCAAGAAGCGGGGAAGCGGGAAACTTCTTTTGATATTCCTCTGCATCCCTCATGTTGGCTTCAATTATTTCCTTTTCATGGTTTATGAGTGCTTTTGCCATAGATTCAAGCGCCTTGCTCCTTATAGGGTTTCCTGTCTGGGCTAAGGAGTATGAAGCCTGTCTGGCCATTTCAGCCTTATGAATTAGCTCATCCATGGCATAATGTAAGAAACTGCCATTATTATTGCTTTTTTATTATTAAGCTGTGGTTAGCATTTATTATTTTGAATTCCAGAACAATCATGCTATAGTAACCCGCGATTCCATAAACTGGTCTGTCATGTATTGCATTAACGAAATCGAGTATTCCAGCTAAAATCAGAAGTTGCCAGTAGCTGTCGGGTCTGGCCCCCTCAACTATTTTTTCATCCATGTTGAGCAGAACAGAAGCATCATCATTAAGCAAAAAGTCCATAACCGCTTTATCATACTGAACTGCCATGGGACTGAACCCGTAAGGTCCGTTTTCTAAATGTGTATGGGCATGATCTGCACTAACTATAATGCCTACCTTGTCCGGAACCGTATTGAGAACTTTTACCAATATTTTACCAAAATTGAAAAGCGTCCCTCTCTCAATTGCCCTTCCTGGTGAAATTATGATAAGTTCCTTTGCGGTATCATAAAACGATAAAGGAATTGATGAACCCCAGTCAAGTGGTATCACTGATTCTTTTCCACTTTCAGTACCATAATTAACTTTAATTACTGGTATATCTGTTGCCTTTGCTTCCAAAAACACATAATGAGTAAGATACCTATCTATATTAAAACACCCTTTTGTATCGCAAACCCTTTCTGAATTAACCAACAGTATGTGGTCATTAGATCTTAAATTGTGTGGTGTTATCACTACAAATTTATTTATACCGTGTGCCGCCAGGCCACATGCAGTAAGCTTTTTTCTCATAGCTTCAAATCTGTAGTCTTTTTTGTCAAGAAGCTCATCACCATGTGATGTTAAACAGAGATGCTGTATCATGCTATATTATGAGTAAATTAAAAAGTTAATTAATTTGTTGATCTGTAATATCTCCAGATTGCAGTAAGTTTTTTACTGATCTTAAAGCCATCGCTTTTAAGTGATGGATTATCACTATGCTTTTAAGTTTCTCTTCTCATAAATCATGCAATGCTGAGCAAAAACGAGAGAATTGCAGAAAGAAGAATGGGTCAAGAAGGTGCAGAATAGCTAAACTGAAAACGTTAGCAGGCACAAAAACACGTACAAAAGACAGGCATCAACACAGGAATGTTCCAATTGTCACAGGCTCAACAAAATCCCTCTTAGTCAGAGTGCAAGTTTTGCGGCTTAACAATCGATAGGTTGAACTCTGGAATAGACAATGATGCAAAAGGCCCTGGGTACAACCTTAATGTCCGTGGATGATGAGACCACCACAGTCATGCTGAATTCTGCACGTGGCCTCGTCGATGAAGGGGGAAGCTTTAGCCGGGCGTAGTTCAC
>JBMFVR010000052.1:0-8667 GCA_049965895.1 Nitrososphaeria archaeon
GTTATCATGCTGTTCCCCTTTGGCCCTGCACAAAAGAGTGTATCGTCCTCTTGGGCATGTGGATCTTATTGGTCTTCTCTATTTCTTTTGATGCATCACCGTAAGACATCCTTGAAGCCAGGTCAACGCAGAGCATCCTGAAATCCCTTGTATACTTCTGGTTCCTGATGTGAAAGGCAGAGGAGATGTTGTGCCTGAGCCAGGCTTCCTCAATCTTACAACCCTGAACGTAATGACCCCAAGGGTTGTGACAATAGTCTTCATGTAGCTTCCAGCCTTCCTGTATCCTAGTTTGAGCATGTCCTGTATCAATAGTTCCTGATAGTCCTCTATTTCTGTCTTCAACTGCTCAAGGCTAACTAAATGCGCTATATCCACTAGGTCCGCAATGTCTATATCCTTCCCTGTATAACCATCCATTGGCTTACTCACCTCTTTTTTGTTGTCCATAACATCTAGGAGGGGGTAAGCCTCCTTTAAATTAACACGCTATTGAACGGAACCGAAATATTTTTGAATTTTTGACGAACTAGAATATAATTTGTATCAGGCAAATCTGGCTTATGGTGGTATCATTAAAAGCGATGTTACTTGTCAGTGGGCCGTCTAACCAGCTTTAACAGGTTCCATAAACTTTTTAGCAAAGGTTTAAAAATGTTGTACTGATATCGATTTCGATAATAATTGACAGATGCTGTTCTGCTTGACAATGTTAAGAAGGTTTACCCCGGAGCTGCCGGCACAGTTGCTCTTAACGGTATTAACCTGAAAATAGCTGAAGGCGAATTTATATCAATAGTCGGCCCTTCTGGATCCGGGAAATCCACGCTCCTTAATGTGATAGGAACTCTGGATAAACCAACATCGGGAAGGATTTTTATAGGTGGTAAGGACATAACTGGAATGAAAGACGATGAACTGTCGGTGATAAGGAACGTGCACATCGGTTTCATATTTCAATCTTATAACCTTGTTAACAGGCTGAGCGCCATAGAAAATGTTTACCTGCCACTTGTGGTGAGAGGCGTAAGTTCTGCTGAAAGAAACAGGCTTGCCATGGAGTCATTGAGTGCCGTCGGAATGGGAACTAAGGCTCACAGTAAGCCCACTGAACTCAGCGGTGGGGAACAGCAGAGGGTGGCAATAGCAAGGGCGCTTGTAACCAATCCAACCATGATACTGGCGGACGAGCCCACAGGAAATCTTGACAGCAAAAATGCAGAAAACATAATGAAATTGCTAACTGAAATAAACAGAACAATGAGCAAGACCATAATCATGGTTA
This sequence comes from Nitrososphaeria archaeon, assembly GCA_049965895.1. Taxonomy (GTDB): domain Archaea; phylum Thermoproteota; class Nitrososphaeria; order Conexivisphaerales; family UBA164; genus KM4347-05. Next base: position 1,286 of record JBMFVR010000052.1, read on the forward strand.
CACATAACATAGATCTGGCAAGGATGACAGATAAGATCATCAGATTGAGAGACGGCATCATAGAATCGGTGGAGTTGGTAAATTGAGAAATTTTGTTCCAGCCATTGCAGCGCTTGCCCTGATAACTGCCATGATGTTTTCGGCAACACCATCCTTTGCATCGTCTCAACCCATAATAATTTACAGCAACTGGGGAACTATACAGCAGCCTGTAAGTGTCAGGCCTGGTTATACCAATGTGCCCTTTACCGTTGAGTTTCAAAATGATACATCATCGTTGCTTTATGCTCAGCTCAACCTGTCCTCCACTCCATTCACAAATTCAACTGGTGGGGATATAGCAAGGAGCACCCCATCCACCTTATCCCCAGCAACTTTCACCTTCATACTTGACGTAAAATCATCCGCCATGCCTGGCACCTACAGTGTGCCCGTTGAGCTGGTTCTAACAAGTGGCAGCAAGTACAGCTACGCTGTAAGCGCACAGGTTTCGTCCCCGCCTTATGTAAGAGTTGCAGACTGGTATTGGGGAAGCACCATGAGCGTCTATCCCTATCCGGGTTACGGAATTACCCCCCTGACCGTCGTGGTGGGCAATCCTGATTCAGGACCAATTTATCATATATCAGTTAACCTCCAGCTTCCCACTGGCCTGCAGTCACAGCTGGGCAGCACGGTAAGCTTTTACATTTCTGAGATTGCTCCCGGTTCCTATGAACCCGTTTCTTCTACCGTTAACATAACACAGGCTTTAAGTCCGGGCACGTACTATGAGCCCTACACTGTAAGATACATGGATTCAAACGGCGTATATTTTACGGATTCGGGCACCATCGAACTTGTAATATATCCCAGAACGCAGCTGAGCGTGAACGTGAGTCCCATGGGCATTGTTCAGGGCCATAATGAGCAGTTCAGGTTATCTGTTAAAAACAGTGGTGCTGCACCTGTATATGACCTTTCAACAACAGTTCAGGCTCAGGGAATTGAGCTGGTTCAGGGAAACACTAGCCAAATAAGTGAGCTTGGCTCTGGCAGTTCAGCAAGCTTTACGTACACAGTTTACGCCCCCCAGAGTTTACCGGCGGGAATATATCCGGTAAGTGTTGTAATTCAGTACGAATCTGCAGGGGGTACCTCACAGTCTTCATACATCACATATGTGACAGTATTATCCCAGCCACAGGAGGCATACATATCAATTTACCCTGGCAGTATATATTATATGAGGAATGACTCTATAACTGTCAGTGTCAGGGGCTCGAACCAAGAACTCAGGAATGTTCAGCTTCGGATATCTCCTGCCCAATCGGTGTACATTTCGCAGGGGTACGGTCCATTCTATCTGGGCAACATTGAGCCATATGGAGAAGCCAATCTGAGCCTCTATGTATTGCCTTACTTCTCTCAGGCTCAGGTTTACCCATTCCAATTAACGCTGCAGTATCAAAGTGTTGCAAATTATACCCAGATTATACAACAAACCATTCCAGTATTTATAGGCGGGATTATAACCGTTAATTTCTCACAGGTTCAGGTTCCCTCAGCATACAACGGTTCTACCGATTCAGTTTCAGGCACTGTACTGAATTCCGGAAATGAGGAAGCCTACTATGGAACAGTTTACATAAATTCATCTCAGATGGGGATCGAGCAATCCCAATACATAGGTGACCTCCCCACAGATTCTCCGACGCCATTTAGCTTTTCGTTTTATGTGCCATCCACAATTAAGGGGGGAACTTACCCAATCACATTGACATACCAGTATAAGGACAACCTTGGCAATACGTATCATGTTTCATACAGCGTATATGTGCAGGTGTTAAGCGGTAAGGCTCCTACAACTTCTGGACCTGCCAAAAACAATTATAAAACCACTGTTACCATACTGCTTGCTGCAGTCATCATCATAATCATAGTGGCAGTTTACGTTTTCCTAAGGCGTTTGAGAAGATGAAGCTAATCGATGTGATGCTTTACGCCATAAGGGCAATGAGTGAAAGGAAAACAAGGAGTGCCCTTACTATACTTGGCATAATGATAGGGCCAGCAGCAGTTGTTGGCATAACGTCTCTAACTTCAGGTTACGGCCAGAGCATACATTCCCAGCTGCTTGAGCTTGGGACAAACACCATTCTGGTTGAACCGAACGGTCAGACAACACTGACGCCTCAGGATGTAAATGTGATACAGTCCATAAAGGGGGTCAGTGGGGTTTATCCATACTATGCAATACCAGCTCAGTTAAGCACTTCCGGGGGAAAGGAGGGTGTGGTAATTTTCGCTATAAACCTTCAGACCGGGCTTGAAAGTGCTGTGCCCGGTATCAAGCTCTCTCAGGGTGAGTTTCCCCAGCCATTTAACACCTTCGGTGCAGTGATTGGATGGCAGATAGCTAACCCCCAGAACACAGAGTATCCCAGCTATAGATTAAACAATGTAATGACCATGACAATAAGTGTAAACGGTCAGCCAGTTTCAAAGAGCCTGCTTGTTATGGGAATACTGAAGGAGTTTGGGCCATCGTTTATAGTAAACGTTGATCAGGGAGTTTTTGTGCCCTTGAACACTGGAAGGCAGCTCACAGGCAATGCGCCCTATGATGGGCTTCTTGTAATAGCACAGAGCTCTTCTGATGTCTCTTCAATTACTAACAGCATAAAAAAGTACTATGGTAACAACTTGCAAGTGATGAGCTCTCAGGAGGCAATTAACGTAGCCAGCTCAATAGTTGGAACACTAAACCTTCTGCTTGCATCAGCAGCTTCAGTTTCGTTTTTGGTGGCGTTTGTTGGTGTAACAACCACAATGTACACCAGCACGCTTGAAAGGACGCGCGAGATAGGCATACTGAAGGCGCTAGGTTTCAAAAATAGGGATGTGATGAATATATTTGTTTTTGAATCTGGCATAATGGGCCTTCTTGGTGGGTTAATTGGCGTTATCCTTGGGGCTGCCGGGTCATATATTCTATCTGTGATAATACCCGGTCTGCTGAAATTTGGAGGACCAGGTAAATCAGGTTTTTCAATTGGTGCAGTAACGCCTGTATTTGATCTGACAACTATTGCGGTGATAGTTATAGTTTCTGCTGTAATAGGCATCGTTGCAGGTTCAATACCAGCATATAAAGCATCAAGGCTTGAGCCGGTTAAGGTTCTGAGAAATGAATAAATGAATCAAGTACACATTGCATTGTGCTTTGTAAACAAATCTATGCATTGTGTGCCCCTTCAGAAGTTGGTCTTGTAATTGCCACAGGAAAGCATTCAGCGTGTACCTGAAAGCATTCTGTTCACAAATTCCAAAAGTTCTTTTTTCCTTTCAATCTCCAGTATTTTTCTGAACCTTTCAAGTTCATCTGGCAGCACATTTGCTCTAGAGGTCAGTTCCCAGAAAACCTCCCTCGGGTTCTTTTCCAGGCTGGACTCAACCATCTGCCTGATGGTTTCGTAAAGCTCCCATGGGTAAATTATCCATGCATCAGTTACCATGGCATAGTAATCTGGAATGAAGCCAGAAGATGGCTTGAGGTGAAGTGTTGCGGTCCTGACTTCCTTTGCCCACTTTTTAAGGCACTCCTCCCTTGCGGCCTTGAGGCTAAGCCCCTGATCAGCTACATCGTCTATGAGCAGGATTCTTTTATTCTCTACCACCCTCCTGTTCAGGTACCTTATTTTCACCCTGTATTCAGCCCTGTTCACACCTGTGTACCTTTCTGCAACTATCACTATGTAGGGTATCTTCACTCTTCCGGCTATGAAGAAATCCTGAAGTGACCTGAGCACAAAGAGCCCTCCTCTCCCAATTCCCACGTTCAAATCTGGCATGTACCCCGAGGCCCTTATTTTGGTGTACAGGCCGAACGCAAGGTTCCTGAGCTCCTCATAGCTTGGCTTTACATAGTGCACGCTCATGTTTTTCTTCACCGATTAAAAGCGTTTACCTAGCTCCTCCATAACTCTTCTTGCCAGCAACTCTGCCTGTTCAGACCCCCTTATGGCCAGCTCCTCCGATAGCCCAATATAGTCTGACGGTTTAATTTTTGATAACTTTTCCTTCAGCTCTCCGTTAAGCTCTCCTGCCAGCTCATTTAACCTGTACATATTGTTGAAAACCCTTTCATACCCCTCAAGGTCACCCTGAAGCTTGAATGCTATCTGAAACGCTTCAGATATAGTTTCCCCGTACCTGTCCACATCCTCTCCGATGACGCTCATTTCATTCAGTGCCATTTTCAGCCTTTTGCATGCCAGAAACGAATGGGCAAACGCCACACCGACATTCCTCCTAACTGTGCTATCTGAGAGGTCCCTCTGAAGTCTGGTTTTCATCAGCTTTAATGAAAGGATGTTAATAATTGAATTTGATACTTCAGCCTGACCCTCTGAATCCTCGAGGTCTACAGGGTTAATCTTATGTGGCATCGTTGAACTCCCCACCCTCTTCTTCTCAAACTTCACTATGCCGTAGGAATTGTACAACCAGAGGTCCTGTGCAAGCTCCTGCATTATTATATTGGCCATTTCAATATAGTGCATAGCAACGCTGGTCCTGTCCCAGAGTGGAATCTGCTTGGTTATTTCCGGGAATTCAAGTCCCAGCTTTTCTATAAAATTTTTAGAGAATGTGTACCAGTCAACCGTTTCGTTTATGAATTTGAAGGAGTTGTACGAACCGACAGCCCCGCTCAGTTTACCGTACGGTCTTATCCTCAAGACTTCATCGGAAACCCTTATCAGCCTCAGGGCGTAGTAAGCCATTTCCTTACCAAAGGTTGTTGGTACCGCAGGCACTCCGTGTGTCCTTCCCATGATCTTTGTACTGGCGCTGTCCCTGGCAAGTTTTGCCAGGCTCATGGCAAGTTGAACATAGCATCTCAGCAACTCCTCCTTTCCCATCTCAATGATAATGCCGTAGGCGTTTCCATTCACATCTTCACTGGTCAGGCCCAGGTGAACGCACGCAGCAAGTTTGCTGTAGCCAATGTCAGAAAGCGTTTTCCTGAGGTAAAGCTCAGCGGATTTCACGTCATGTCCAGTCCTTCCCTCAATTTCCTTCACGTCCATGTACCAGTCTTCTGGGAGAGACTTTAGCAGTAGGTCAGGGTCATAACTGTTGCATTCACCATCAAGCAGCCCCAGGTCACACAGAGCCTTGAGGTACAGGAGTTCAATCCTGAACCTCTGATAGTACAGTGACCTTTCAGAAAATATCTTCCCCAATTCTTTAAGCTCTTCCTGGTACCTGTCATCAAGTGGCGAAACTGGCTCATCCAAGCTTCAGGGTCATCTCCCTCTCTGGGCCAGCGGATATGACAGAAACCTTTGTTTTAAGATGATCTTCAAGGAAATCGATGTACTTCCTGACCTGCACCGGCAGGTTTCCCTTTACAGCATCCTTCCAATCAACCTCGGGTATGGGCTCAAGTTCTTCGTACACCGGCTCTGCGTATTCAAGAGTTTCGGCTGAAGGCCTTACCCTCTCCGTTTCTTCACCGTTTATCCTGTAAGCTACGGCAACCTTAAGTTCCTTTAACCCTGAAAGCACATCAATTTTTGTGATCACAATTTCGTCTATTCCGTTGACTTCAGCCGAGTACTTCAGCAGTGGCAGGTCAAGCCAGCCAACTCTCCTTGGTCTTCCAGTGGTAGCACCATATTCATGTCCCTTCTGCCTTATGGATTCCCCAAGCCCGCTCAAGAGCTCAGTAGGCATGGGTCCCTTTCCCACCCTCGTAGTGTATGCTTTCATAACTCCAATCACAGTGTTCATCATTTTTGACGGTATTCCAGAGCTTACAGCGGCATATCCAGCTATTGTGTGTGAAGAAGTAACATAGGGATATGTCCCGTAAAGTGGGTCAAGGAGTGTACCCTGGGCGGATTCAAACAGCACATTTTTCCTATTTTCAAGCCTTTCAAGAATGGCCTCCCTCACATCTCCAGCATACCCCTCAAATACTTTCCTTGAACTTCCAACCCAGCTCTGAAGTTCAAAATCAATGGAGTACAGTTTGCTGTAGATGCCAAAATTGAACTTTCCCTCGAGCAAGTCCCCGACAGTAGGTGATATCCTAAGTGCCCTAGATGAATACGATGGGCCTATTCCTCGCAGAGTTGTGCCAACTGATTCTTCACCTTTGAGCTCTTCTATCCTCCTGTCAAGTTCCCTGTCTGCCGGCGTTATTACAGTTGCCCTATAATCAAGCATCAGCTTTATATCTCCAATAATTTCCTTAAGCTCTTTTACTTCATCCGAAAAGATTATGGGGTCAATTACCACGCCAGGAGCAATGAAAAGTTCCTTTCCTTGAAATGCCCCAGAAGGCACCTGGTGAAAGGTGAACGATTTAGCTCCAGCATAAACCGTGTGTCCAGCATTGGGTCCGCCGTTGTACCTCACAACTGAATCATAATCTGAAGAAACATAATCAACAACCTTACCCTTACCTTCATCGCCCCACTGCATCCCGATTATAACTGACCCTGTCATAAAATACTTTAAAAGAAACTTCTAATAAAGGTTTTCAGTAACAAATGAATACGGCAAAATTTGCACTCAAGGGTCAATTTTTTAAAAAATTCAGTTAGTTTGCAATACATTCATTAGATCTTAGAAAAACATTAATTTTACCTTTAATTTAATAATTTATGGGCTCGCCTATTTCTGAAGCAATAAGGCTTTACAGGAATGGAATGAGCGTAAGCAATATCTCAAAGGAGCTTGATGTATCGCCTGTAACAGTTTACAAGTGGCTTCAGGAGGCCGGAATGTACACAAAGAGGAACATAAAAAGGAGGAGCGTTAACATGCAGCTTGTGTCAGCAATGCTTGAGCTGAACGGTTTTGTAAAGGTTGATAGCCTCGGAACTGGCAGGAAGCTTGCGAGGTCTGTTCCTGGTACGTGGCTTGTAGTGATAAATTTTGGTGTTGGCAGCATAGGCAGGAAATATTCTAGCACGGAGTTCTTCGGTTCAAGGTTGCCCAACATGCACTTCCTTGTAAGGGATAGTGAATTATTCAGGCTTCACATATCAAGGTTCCTTGACGGCCTCTTCTTGGAGCAAAACAGCTACGTGAGTCCCGGAATGAGAAGGGCATTCACTCACTTCCTCAATTCTTTTGGTTTGAAAAGATATGTAAAGAACGACCTTGCCATGGTTGGCTGATCGTCTAAGGCTGTATAAAGTGTGCCAGCCGGTCAGGGCTATCAGCTACATATGGCACTGCTCAGTTTAAAGAGGGCAACTCATGCATTAATTAATAGGTGTTTGAAGGAAGCAATCAGCAAATCTCCACTCCGATATGAACGCACTTCCCCGATACATCAATTATGCTTTAGGCGTTCTACCCAGAGCAGGAGAAAAACCCTCAAC
>JBMFVR010000053.1:0-8597 GCA_049965895.1 Nitrososphaeria archaeon
CTGCATGTTCAGTATACTATAAACATATGAAGATATCTCCTTAAGGACTTTCAGACCATCATCGGATTTTAGCACCCTATAGCCCATCTTAAGTTCAAGGGCAGGTATTACTTGCACTAGATCTGCATTTCCACACCTTTCTCCCAGTCCGTTAATGGTTCCCTGAACATGGTCCGCGCCAAGCTTTACAGCCATGATGGAATTTGCAACGGCAACCCCTGAATCGTTATGTGCATGAATACCAATCCTGAATGCAAACTTTCCCTTTACCTCCTTGATCACATCAGCAAGCGTGTGTGTCAACGTACCGCCATTTGTATCTGCTAGAACTATTGCATATGCACCAGCTTCTGATGCCACTTTAATGGTCTTCAGAGCATATTCTTGGTCATCCACATAACCATCAAAAAAGTGTTCTGCATCATATATCACATTTATTCCGTGCGATCTCAGGTAATCTATGGATTCCCCAATAAGGGAAAGGTTCTCCTCAGGTGTGACCTTAAGCACCTCTCTAACATGCAATTTCCAGGTCTTTCCAAAAAGTGTTGCATAATTTACATCAGCTTGTACTATTGTTTCCAGATTTTTATCTGTATTTCCCGGGCTTCTCTTTGTTGAGCCGAACGCCGTTATTTTTGAATGAATAAGTGGAAATTTCTTAATTTCCTTAAAGTAATTTATATCCTTTGGATTGGAGCCTGGCCAGCCTCCCTCTATGAAGTCAACACCAAGCTCATCCAGCTTCTGGGTTATTGCAAGTTTGTCTTCTAGCGTAAAATTAACGCCGGCCATCTGGCTCCCGTCTCTCAGCGTGGTATCAAGTATTTCGACTTTATTCATTGAAGTCCTTCCTCATTACGCAGCCCTTATCAGAGGGGCCCACAAGATGGGAGTACCTAATGAGTACCGGTGAATCAGTTTTTATTCTGGGTCTAACCCAGTTTTTCCTTCTAGCATTCAGCTCCATATCACTCACCTTCAAATTAATAGCCCTGTTTGGGACATCTATTTCTATTATATCACCATCCCGTACCATCGCAATTGGTCCACCATCCCATGCCTCAGGGCTTACGTGCCCTACGGCTGGTCCTCGGGTTCCACCCGAAAATCGTCCGTCAGTTACGAGCGCCACCCTGTCGTCTATTTTCATTCCCACCACAGCGCTTGTTATATCCAACATTTCCCTCATTCCCGGTCCACCACGTGGACCTTCATACCTTATTACAATTATATGGCCTGGCTGGATTTTTCCGCCTATTACAGCTCTAAATGCGTCTTCCTCTGAATCAAACACCACAGCGCTTCCTGAAAATTTATAATTTTCCCTTAGCGCGCCAGTTTTTATCACTGAACCATTGGGTGCAAGATTTCCCTTCAATATGGCTATTCCACCATTTTTATGTACTGGATTTTTTCCGTCCCTTATGATCTCGGTGTTATTTATTGTTGCGCCTTCCACTATCTGACCAATTTTCATGCCGCTCACAGTAGGCAGGTCTAGCTTTAGGTTATTCCTGATTGATTTCATAATGGCAGGAACCCCACCAGCTTCGTGCAAATCTTCAATCATGTATGGGCCAGCAGGATATATCGGCGCAATATGTGGGACCCTTTGACCTATTTCATTAAAATCATCCAATGACAGGCTCACCCCAGCTTCGTTTGCCGCAGCCATTAGGTGAAGTATGGTGTTTGTAGATCCACCAAGAGCCATATCTACAGCTATCGCGTTCCTGAATGAATCCCTGGTCATGAACTGTCTGGCTGTTATTCCTTTCCTGAACAGCTTAACCACTGTTCTTCCGCTCTCAAAGGCAATTTTTTTCCTCTCTTCAGATGTGGCAAGGGCTGTCCCTCCATAGGGAAGCGCCAGTCCCATCGATTCAACAAGAATTGCCATGGTGTTTGCAGTAAACAGCCCACTGCATGAACCAGCCCCGGGGCATGCAACCCTTTCTATCTCCAGAACCTCTTGTTCACTGATTTCCCCTGAATTATACTTTCCAACCGCTTCAAAGACATCTATTAATCCAACTTTCTTGTTTTTATATACACCTGCCTTCATGGCTCCACCCGTAACCATTACAGATGGTATGTTAATCCTAGCAATTGCCATGAGCATACCGGGAGTTATCTTGTCACAGCTGCTTAAAGTTACAAGCGCATCAAACTGATGAGCCATTACCATTATTTCAACTGAATCGGCAATTACTTCCCTTGATGGCAGGGAAAATTTCATTCCGGCATGGCCCATGGCTATTCCGTCATCTACAGCTATAGTGTTAAATTCAAACGGGACGCCCCCTTCAGCTTTTATTCCGTCCCTTATATACTCTACAAGTTCTCTAAGATGAATGTGACCTGGAACCACTTCAGTGAAGCTGTTAGCTATGCCTATAAATGGCTTTTTAAAGTCTTCATCATTTAAACCGTCTGCCCTTAATAGGCTCCTATGGGGAGCCCTGCTTATCCCCTCCTTTACGGCTGAACTGTGATCCATTATACTGCTTTCAATTTAAACGGCTTTAAACATTTTTGTTTATTTTTGGTTATTATCTGGGAAAAACCAATTTTTTAATGAAATAATATGTTGAGTAAAATTGCATTGACATGATTTAGAAGCTAATTAGTGTACGAGGTAATTTTAAAACGTGCTTGCCAAGCATCTCACAAGTTCACGGCTATCGTCAGGAGGCCCACTCCTAATGTACTTGTAACCCATTTTATGTAGATGTTGAGAATATTCGATGTCAAGGTCATATAGCACTTCTATATTGGTCAATAAAAAGCTCAAGGGCACAACCACAACCTCCATGTGACTGCCAATCGGTAGGTCATAGATGCTTGGACCAAGCCATCCCCGGTGTGTGTTCTGGAAACCAACAAGATAACTTCTGTTTCTAATAAAGAAACTTATCATTTCTGCAAATTTATAAAAGTTTTTAGCATATTCAGCAGACCCTTTTGCGTCAACTGGTACGCTGTGGGCAGTGAACACTACTACTGGTTTATTCAGTTTATCAAGGTCTGACTTCAATTTTATACCCCACACATCTGGCATGCATTCAATATTTGAAGCTTCGGGACCAATTTCTATCTGGGCAACATCCCTGTAATGAGAAATGTTTCTTTCAATATCAAGTGCGGTCTTCCTTGAATAAAATGTAAACAAAGGTAAAACCATGATATTTTTGATTCCTGTTTTTATATCGTAATCAATGACGTCTTTGAGGTATGGTTTATTGTAGAGGAACGCATAGTCCACAACACCGTCAATTTCTTCTTCGAGCTTTTTTCTTAGCCCTTGAATTTTGATCCTTATTGGGGAACCGCCTGACAGTTCGTACTTTTTCATTACATTTTTGAGTTCAGATTCGCTAGGGTTACGATTGTGCATGTTAACTAAAAATTCCCTTAGTTCATCTATGTTTGAGGGTGCACCAAAATCCACCAAAATTATGCCATTCAATTTAGCTACATTTAAATTGATGGTGCTTTTTAAAAAGGTGTTTATGTAATTTATTTTGATGAGGTTAAGGGGGCTAAACACTCCTATAGCGACAGCAAATCAAAACATTTCTTGGCCATGAACATGCTCGACCAGCTTTCTTAGTTCTTTCCAATCAGTGCCAGGCAGAACGCCGTGACCTAGATTAAACACATATTTGCTCAGCCCCTTGGCATCATCAAGCACTCTGTCAGCCTCAGCCAGCATGGTTTGTTTTCCCACAAGAGCGTAAACTGGATCAAGGTTGCCCTGCACACCAATTTCCTTTGTTCTATAAAAAGACCTCAATGATGTTTTCCAGTCAACGCTTATCGCTGTCGGTTTAACTTTTTGAACAATATTTGTCATGAGGTGAGAGCAATCGATACAGAAGTAGATTACGGGAACTTGGCTTTTTATTTTGGAAACCAACGTCGAAAGTGCACCTAAATAATAATTCGTGAACTGTTCCGTTGAAAGGGTTCCCACCCAGGTATCAAATAGCTGGATTACAGAGACGCCGGCCTTTACCTGCACATCAATGTATCTGGTAGTTAATTCAACAAGATCATTAAGAAAATCGTTCCAATTATTTCTAAGCATGAATGATTTTGTACCTGGGGATTCCCTAACATACCTACCCTCAATTACATATGTTGCTAGAGTGAATGGTGCGCCTGTAAAGCCAATTACCGGAACGTCTATCGTGCGCCTTATTTCTTTTATCTGTTCCTTAATAAACCAAAGCTCGTTATCTTTCATGCTTTGAACCTTTATTTTAAATTCTCCCGGTTTTATGTAACCATTGAGCCTGGGGCCATTACCGGTTTCATATGAATATTCTAACCCTGCTGCTTCAAGGGGGGTAACTATGTCAGCAAACATTATTGCCGCATCAACGTTTAGCTTTTCAACAGGCTCCAAAGCTATCTTGGATGATTTTTCAGGGATTTTTATTACCTTTGAAAGGCTACTTCCTGCCATATATTTAGAAAACTCTGGCATGTGCCTGCCCGCCTGCCTCATGAACCAAACAGGTACGTGGCCTTGAGTCCTGCCATTCAGGGCATCAATGAACGTGCTGTTCATGCTTTAATGCCTCAAATGTAGTATCAAGTGCTGAATTGAGATCCTTAAGGTCGGCTTCATCATGTTTTGTAGTGAAAAAACAACTTTCATATGGTGATGGAGGAGAATATATACCATTTTCAAGCATAGACCAGAAGAATGTACTGTAAAGTTCCTTCCTGCTTTTTAGTACATCGTTGAAGTTTTTAACAGGCTCAGCCGTAAAGAATGTGCTAAACATGGATCCAATCCTATTCACTGTGATGTCTATTCCGTTCCTATTTGCCGCAGTCCTTATTGAACTCTCTACCTTTTTTCCGTAGTTTTCGAGCCTAATATATATCCCTTTATCAAGTTTAGACAAGACAGCCAGACCTGCAGCAGCAGCAACCGGATTCCCAGCAAGAGTTCCGGCTTGGTAAACTGGACCCTCAGGCGCAAGGCGTCTCATTATTTCCGACCTTCCGGCAACGGCGCCAGTGGGAAAACCTCCTCCAATTATCTTTCCCAGAACTGTCAGGTCAGGATATATATTATAAAGGTCCTGCGCTCCGCCAATTGAAACTCTGAAGCCAGATATAACTTCATCGAATATAAGGACACAGGAATTTTCATCACATTTATTTCTCAGGTTTAAAAGAAATTTCCTTTCAGCTGGTACAACCCCCATGTTGCCAGCCACGGGTTCCACGATAACTGCTGCAACGCGCCTTCCTTCAACGTCCATAAAATTTTCAAACGTATTTGAATCATTATATGTCAGCGTAATCGTATCTGAAACACATCCTTCAGGTACGCCAGCAGAAGACGGCATACCAAGAGTGGCAAGGCCAGATCCAGCCTTTGAAAGTACAATGTCAGAGTGCCCATGGTAGTTTCCTTCAAACTTAACTATGAGCTTTCTTTCGTTGAACCCCCTTGCAAGCCTTATGGCGGTCATGACGGCTTCGGTTCCTGAATTGACTAGCCTAACCATTTCAGCCGATTTTACACTGGCCGATATCTTTTCGGCCAGTTCCAGCTCATTTTTGGTTGGAGCACCGAATGAGCTGCCCTTCAATATTGCGCTGCGGGTCGCCTTAATCACATCCCTATCAGCGTGTCCAAGCAGTATGGCACCCCATGAACAGACCAAGTCTGTATAGGGGTTGTTATCAGCATCCCAGATCTTGGATCCATTTCCTCTGCTTATAAACAGGGGGCCTCCACCAACGCTCTTAAATGCCCTTACGGGGCTATTGACTCCCCCGACCATTACCTTAAGTGCCCTTCTGAACAGGGCTTCACTTTCCTGATATTTCATTTTAACCTCAGCAATTTAGCAACCTTTTCAGCATAATATGTAATTATTATGTCAGCCCCGGCCCTCTTTATTGAATACATTAACTCCATCACTACATCATCTTCATTGATCCATCCGTTGAGAGAAGCGCCCTTTATCATGCTGTACTCTCCGCTTACACTGTATGCGACAATCGGCACATTAAACTTGCTCTTTGCCCATGATATGAGATCCATATAGAACATTGCCGGCTTTACCATGACCATGTCAGCCCCTTCCGCAATGTCAAGTTCAATTTCCCTGATAGCCTGCCTTCCATTTCTGTAATCCATTTGATAGGTTTTCCTATCACCAAAGGCAGGTTTTGACTCAGCTGCTTCACGGAATGGGCCGTATAGTGCTGAAGCAAATTTCGAAGAATAACCCATTATAATCGTGTCATTCAACCCCGCATCGTTCAGCGCCAGCCTTATGGCCCTTACTTGACCATCCATCATTGAGCTTGGCGCAACAATGTCGGCTCCCGCTTTAGCATATACAGTGGCTGTCCTTGCCAGCACTGGAAGTGTGGAATCATTGTCCACTCTTCCATCACGAACTATACCGCAGTGGCCGTGGCTGGTGTACTCGCACAGGCAAACGTCAGCAGCAACAACCGCTTCAGGGTATTCAGCCTTTATTTTTTTAATTGCTAGCGGGATTACACCGTTTTCATCGTAAGCTTGGGTACCCATTTCATCCTTAATATCTGGAATTCCAAACAGCAAAAAGGACCTTATACCTAGGTTCATGGCCCTGCCAACACTTTTGACAGCCATATCAGCTGTCTCTCTGCTGATTTCAGGCATGCTTTGTATTTCCTGACTCCTCCCTGTACCCTGTATTATGAAGATTGGAAGCATCAAATTATGTGGGTTAATCGATGTCTCAGCAACAAGCTCTCTCATGCTTTTGCTTGACCTGAGCCTCCTTTCCCTTATATATGGGAAAATATCAAATTCGCCCTTCATTTCTGAGATCACCCAGCATTGCAAATAGCGAACTGTACGTATAAGCTTTGGGTATGTCAATGACCCTGTAGCCCATCTTTAATGCAGTTTTTTTCGTCAGAGGTCCAATACATGAAGCAATTACTTTGTCCTTGAAATCTTTAATTCCTGAAATGCTAAGGCGGTTCTCAAATCCCTGTACCTCTTTTGAGCTTCCGAACACTATTAATTTAGCGCCTTCAACCCTTCTTCTGTTCAATGGTCTGTTGACAAACGATGTGCGATAAAGGTTAAGTCTGTAGGTAATGGCACCCCTTTTTTGCAGTATCATTTCAGCCCTATCATTGCCATCTTCGCTTCTTGCCAAGATTATCCTTGAACCCCGGCTTACTGGCAATTCCTCTGCTAGTGTTTCTGTTGTGTACTTTGATGGAGTAAAGTCAACCTTGATCCCACTCCTTTGTAAAAATCCAGAGGTTCCAGAACCAACCGCTGCAACTTTCGCTTCACCAAGTACTCTTGTCAGCCTATTTATCCTGATAAAAAATGAAGCAGCTGTTGATGAACTAAATACGATCCAGGAGAATTTTTCATCATAAATAAAGGAATTTAATTTGTCCGAAACATCGAGGGGCACAACCTTAAGTGTTGAAACAAATACAGGATCAAAACCTTTATTTTCAGCCATGGCTTTCAGCCTTCTGCTGTTCCTTTTAATTGAAGCAATGACTACCTTCAATTGAACAATCTCTCCGCCAGCTCATTGCCAGCCCTTTCTGCTTCCTTTATACTTCCAGTCAATACTGAAAATTTGGTAGTATTACCTGATGCCAGGAACCCCTTCAGGAATATTGTTGTTCCATAATTTTTTATGAATATGCCAGCCGGAACGTTGCAGTCCCCGCCCAGCCTTTCGATAAAGGCCCTCTCAGTTTTGGCCCTGAGCTCAGCCCACCAATCATTTATGGCTTTCAGTAAAACAGCAACCCTTGTTCCCTCTTTGGCTTCAACTGCTATTATTCCTTGCCCTGCTGCTGGTATAAAGAATTCAGGGTTAAGCCGTTTGTAATTGACTTTAGATCCTAGCCTGATGATCCCGGCACCTGATAACACCACACCATCCAGCCCTTGTTCCCTGTACTTTCTTATTCTTGTATCTACATTGCCCCTCAGGGATCTGACATTGAGGTCTGGTCTATAAAACTTAATTAGTGCCATTCTCCTTGAACTCCCTGTACCAATGGATTTACCGGCTTCTAGTTCAAACAGGTCAGCGCCAGAATCGCTCACCAGATAATCTGATGGATCCTGTGATATTGGGAACGAAACAAGAGAAAGCCCGGCCATAGCTTGAAGTGGAAAATCCTTTAGGCTGTGCACTGCAGCATCAATGATCCCGTTGGTTATAGCTTCCTCAAGTCTTCTTGTAAAGGCACTCTTAAGGTTTATGTCTGGCCTGCTCGAAAGGTCTCCATCAGTTGCTATTGGCACTATTTTAATTTCATCATTTATGGCCTGTGAAAGCCTTTCACTAACCATCTCTGCCTGGATAATTGCTAGCCTGCTAGGTCTAGTTCCCAGCCTTATCATTTAAACCCTCACCAAAGAGTGTTCTTATTGTTCCTATTTTGACCCTTGCAGATGCAGGGTCCTTTGGGACTTCAGCAATAGGTTCAAGCATTTTTTTAACTATCCTTTCTCCCATGGTTATTATAATTTTATCTCTATCATATTTTTTCTTATTAATTAGCTTCTCAGCGTTCAATGC
>JBMFVR010000054.1:0-8572 GCA_049965895.1 Nitrososphaeria archaeon
TTAAAATTGATGAAGAAAGGCTTAACCCATGGGGAGGAGCCATAGCGCTTGGTCATCCAATTGGCGCAAGCGGCTCAAGAATAATCGTGACGATGCTTGATTACCTCAATGCTCTCCATGGAAAAGTCGGTGTTGCCAGCATATGCCACGGCATAGGTGGAGCCACTGCCATGTCATTTGAAACAGTTTAGTGGTCTCAAGAACGATCCTCCAAATTTGTTACGCCCAAACTAGTTTCCTTTTTAAAGATCGAGTTATGGCAGCATTGGCATCTTAACCACCATTAAGTAACGGTGTTCTCAAGGAGGGTTCATTGTTTATAATCATCATTCTATTTAAGCACTGATGATTCCGTTATAAGGCTTGCCCGTTTTCTCTTAGTGCTCAAGCCTTTCATGGTATGTTATAGAGCTCCCTGCAGCTGGCTGTTGAGGGTTTTTCTCCTGCTCTGGGTAGAACGCCTAAAGTATAATTGATGTATCGGGGGAGTGCGTTCATATCAGAGTGGAGATTTGTTGATTGTTTCCTTCAAACACCTAATTAAGGCTTAATGAAAGGATAAATAAAAAATTTTTTATATTAATGATTTTAATTATTTTATTGATTAGAATTGTTTCCATTTGGGGACGTTAACGATTTTAAGGTAGGCATGGAACAGGAGCATGAACTTTTCAGGAAATCTGTTAGACAATTTTGCGATGAAAAATTAGCGCCAGTAATCATGGAAGCCGAAAAGACAAATGATATACCGCAGAGTGTGATTGAAGAAGCCAAAAACCTTGGTCTTACTGGAATTGGCATCCCTCAGGAATATGGTGGACAGGGGGGTGACATGAGAATGTTAGTTATAATGGCTGAAGAAGTATCTAGAGTTCTTCCGTCATTTGGTACAATGCTGCTGGTCAATCATCTGTTTGTTGATCCTCTGATGCTATTTGGAACAGAGGAACAAAAATCAAAGTACGTTGTTCCGGTTGCTAAGGGTAAGGCGCTTGCAGCGCATGCAAGCACTGAGCCCGGAGCAGGAAGCGATGTGGCAGGGATAAAAACCACGGCAAAAAAAACCGAAGGTGGATGGATACTTAATGGTCGCAAGGCATTTATAACAAATGCAGACAGAGCTGACTTTTTCATCGCTTCTGCAAGGACATCACCCATGAATCCCCAGTCAAGGTGGAAGGGAATATCAACTTTTATCGTTGAGAAAGGGTATAAGGGGCTTGAAATAGGACAGAAGTTTGATGTAATAGGTCTGAGGGGAGAACAGCCAAACGAAGTCCTGTTCAATGACGTATTTGCGCCTGAGAATAACCTTGTCGGAAAGCTTGATGATGGATTCAAGGTGGTTGTAACAACATACGATTACTCAAGGATACTGATCGCTGCGCAGGCTGTTGGAATAGCACAAGCTGCTTTTGAAATGGCGTTTAACTATTCACTTCAAAGAAAGGCGTTTGAAAAGCCTCTTGCTTCATTTGAAGGAGTTGCATTTAAGATATCTGACATGCTCATGGAGCTTCAAGCTTCCAGGCTGCTTACCTACTGGGCAGCTTACCTTGCTGACCAGAAGCGGCCTGAGTTTTATATGACTTCATCAATTGCAAAAACATATTCCACGGAAACTGCTGAGAAGATTGCTGCAGCAGCAATAAAAATACATGGTGGTGCCGGCGTTGATCGGGGAACTGGTGTTGAAAGGCTGCTGAGGGATTCAATAATAACAACAATATATGAGGGGGCTAACGACATACAGAGGCTCACAATATTCAGGAGTCTGCTAAAGATGGTCTCAAAAAATCTTGAGGTCTTCTAAATGACAAAGGTTGCGGTCATAGGGGCTGGCACAATGGGACACGGTATAGCCCAGCTAGCAGCCATTGCTGGGTACAGCGTGGTGCTAAATGACATTTCTAAAGAACTTCTAAATAACGCGATAAAAAAAATAGAATGGAGCCTTAATAAGATTAAAGAAAGTGGCAGGTTAAGTGAAGAAGTGGAAGCGGTTATGTCAAGGTTAACAGCCGCGGTTTCCGTGGATGAAGCGTTAAATGGTGCTTCGGTAGTTTTTGAAGCCGTGCCAGAAAGGCTTGATTTGAAGCTGGATGTTTTCAGGAAAGCTGATAGGTTAGCTGCTAATGATTCACTGCTTGCTACAAACACCAGCAGCATACCGATATCTGAGATTGCCAGTTCATTAACAAGACCAGAAAGGGTAATTGGAATGCACTTTTTCAATCCACCTCAACTCATGCCTTTAATTGAAATTGTGAGGGGTCAGAAAACCGCTGACGACTATGTAAAAACTGCACTTGATATTTCCAAAAAGTTTGGAAAGGAGGCCGTAATAGTAAACCGCGATGTGCCTGGATTTATAGTGAACAGGGTCCTTGCTAGGCTTATGAATACAGCTTGCGTGGTTGTAAGTCACGGTAAGGCAACGGTGGAAGCCGTGGATTCCGCTCTAAAGTACAGGCTTGGCTTCCCTATGGGGGCCTTTGAACTGGCAGATTACAGTGGAATAGACGTTTTTTACTTTGTTTTTAAGGCAATGAAAGAAAGGGGATTCAAGATGCATGATTGCGGGCTTTTTGAAGAGAAGTTCAACAATAAAGAACTTGGAATAAAGACAGGCAGGGGATTTTATTCATACCCTGAGCCTGGAAAATATCACAGGGCAAACATAAGTCGGGAAGCAGGTGAAAGGTTAGATATTTCTGAACTAGTTGCTCCCGCTGTTAACGAAGCAATATGGCTTGTCAGGGAGGGAGTTTCTGAACCTCAGGATATTAACAAGGCCACTAAACTTGGGCTGGGTTACCCACGCGGAATACTGGAAATAGGAAATGAGATAGGCATGCCTGAAGTTATGCATGCTCTAACTAGGCTCAGGGAGCTAACTTCATGGGATGAGTACGAAGCTGATACTCTGCTGCAGGAAATAGTTCTGAGCGGGTCAAAGTACTTTTAGAATTCAATGCCTTTCCTTGCAGCTACGCCCGCGCTGTATGGATGCTTCACTTCTTTCATTTCAGTGACAAGATCTGCCGAATCAATAAGTTCCTGGCTGGCATAACGCCCGGTAATTACCAGTTCAGACCTTCTGGGTTTTGCATTTACCAGCTCCAGAACGATCTTTTCATCAATGAGCCCAAGGTAAATTGCTGTTATCAGTTCATCGAGTATTATTACGTCATACCTGCCGCTGTTCAGAGCCCTTCTTACCCACTTGAAACCGTTCATGATCTTCCTTACATATTCAGCAGGGGGTTTCCCCGGTTCATAGACCAGAACCGAAGGGCCTGAAAAGTTTTTATTCATGGTGATGAAATAGGGAAATCCATAAAACCTTTCAGTTATGTTCTTGAACCTTCTAACTGCCCTTGATTCACCGTATCCGCCAACTTTCATAAAGTGAACTATTGCAACATTCATTCCCCAACCGGCTGCTCTAATCGCCAACCCAATTGCGGCAGTGGTCTTCCCCTTCCCATTCCCCGTATATATTTCAACCAGCCCGCCTTCCATTCAGAATATCACCGGCTCCCTGTATTCCCCCCATACTTCCTTTAACGCTTGTATTATTTCTCCAAGAGTTGCCCCTGACCTTGCTGCATCAATTATATATGGCATGAGGTTTTCATCCATCGATACTTTTTGAATTCTGTTGAGTTTCTCACTGACGTTTTGGTTATCCCTGTTTTTCCTATATTCTGCTAGCCTTTTGATCTGTCTTCTTTCGTATCTCTCAGATACCTTAAGGATCGGAATTTCTGTTAATTTGCTATCACTATAAGCGTTAACGCCTACTATTATGCGCCTCTTTTCCTCCACATCCTCCTGATATTTATAGGAGGATTGAGCTATTTCCCTCTGGAAGAAGCCATTCCTTATTCCTTTCACTACACCTCCCATGCTGTTTATTTTGTCAAGATATGAATAGGCCTGCCTTTCGATCTCATCTGTAAGCCACTCAAGGAAATAGCTACCACCTGCAGGGTCAACTGTATCAGCAATGCCTGCTTCTTCAGCTATTATCTGTTGAGTCCTGAGCGCGATCTTTGCCGCAAGCTCTGTCGGCAGGGCCCACGCTTCATCCAGCGCATTTGTATGTAGACTCTGAGTTCCTCCCAGCACTGCTGCCATGGCCTCAATGGTGGTCCTTATAATGTTGTTTTCTGGCTGCTGAGCAGTTAGGCTGACTCCTGAAGTCTGTGTATGAAATCTCATCCACATCGACCTCTCCTTTTTTGGATTGTACCTGCTCTTTATCTCCCTGGCCCAGATCCTCCTTGCTGCCCTGAACTTGGCTATTTCTTCAAAAAAGTAAATTGAGCTGTCAAAGAAAAAGCTCAACCTTGGTGCAAAATCGTCTATGTTGAGCCCCCTTTTAATTGATTCTTCAACATACGTTAACCCGTTGGCCAGGGTGAAGGCCAGCTCCTGCACCGCGGTAGCGCCTGCTTCCCTTATATGATAACCGCTTATACTTATTGGGTTCCACTGAGGTAGGTACTTCGAGCTGTACTCAATTGTATCCACAACAAGCTTGAGCGACTGCTCCGGAGGAAATATGAATGACTTCTGTGCCATGTATTCTTTAAGTATATCGTTCTGAATTGTCCCTCTAAGTTCCTCCGGTGCAGCTCCCTGACTCTCTGCTGCAAGAATGTAAAATGCCCATATTACCGCTGCCGGTCCATTTATTGTCATGGACGTTGAAATGTTTTTAAGCGGTATTTCATGGAACATCAGCTTCATATCCTCTAGTGTGCTAATACCAACACCTGCCCTTCCAAATTCTCCCCTTGCAAGCGGGTCATCTGAGTCCATTCCCAGCAGCGTGGGGTAGTCAAATGCTATGCTGAGCCCTGTCTCTCCTTGCTTGAGCAGGTACTTTAATCTCATGTTGGTCTCTATCGCATCACCGTATCCTGAAAATTCTCTGATTGTCCATAACCTTGTCCGGTACATGGTAGGGTGAATGCCTCTGGTGAACGGGTATTCGCCTGGGAACCCAAGGGTATCCATATAATCGTTGTTGACATCGAGCGGGGTATAGATGGTCTTCACTGGTATACCAGACCTGGTATAGGGTTCCCTTTCCTTCGGCTTTATCTTCTCCCATCTATTCAAACCGTTCCTTATTTCGTTCATTTCATCAACTCACCCAGAGTTCTAGATATAACTTCGTTCAAGCTTTTCCCAGACAACAGCTCGTACACCTTGCTGTCAAATTCCTGACTCATAAAATACCTATCGAGCCTGTATTCCATATGATAACGCACCAGCTGCTTTAGCCTTGCAACAATCCTTGCTGCCTGACTTCCTTCATGCAGCAAAAGGTGACTGTAGATTGCTGACATCAGTTCATCTGTTCCAGTATCGTTTATGGCAACAGTTTTAACAACCTGAGGAACCCATCCTCCGTGCTCCCGGTTCAAAATTAGGAGTAGCTCCCTTACTTTTTCGTCGGCGGGCCCGGTATCAGCTTTGTTTACCACAAATATGTCGGCCACCTCCATAATGCCAGCCTTTATTACCTGAACTTCATCTCCCAGATTGGGGACCATGACCATCACCACAGTGTCAGCAATGTTCCTGATGTCTGTTTCATCCTGGCCTGAGCCAACGGTTTCTATAAATATGTAATCGTATCCTGCAGCATCCATCGCATTTATCAGATCTATGGTAAAGTATCCCAGACCACCCTTTTTTCCTCCCGTGGGAATGCTTCTTATGAACGCTTTTGGCTGCCTGCTCAGTTCAGGCATTCTGATCCTGTCGCCAAGCAGTGAACCACCTGAAACCGGGCTAGAAGGGTCAATACATAGAATTCCCACTTTTTTACCTTCCCTTATCAATCTCATTGCAAGCTTTGATATTATGGTTGATTTACCGCTTCCAGTGTAGCCCGTTATTCCTATTACACTAGCTCCCCTAATTTTGCTTAGCAAATTACTACTAATTTTCTCGTTTCCGTGCTCAATTTCCGTCATGAGCCTTGCAAGGGCCTTCCTGTCACCGGAAATTGCTTCTTCGATCATTTTGGTCTCCTGGATTTTTCTCTTATAAAGCTGGATATTTCATCAATACTTGATCCTGGTCCGAAAACAGCACTTACTCCCATTTTGATTAACTTTGATTTATCTGAATCTGGTATTATACCGCCCCCAATCAGCAGTACATTATCCAATTTGTTTTTCTTCATGAGCTGAATAACTTTCCTGAACTGGTACATGTGTGCCCCGGAAAGAACGCTTAGCCCTATAACGTCAGCATCCTCCTCAACTGCAGCCCTAACTATGTCCTCGGGTGTTTGCCTTATCCCAGTGTAGACTACGTCAAACCCCCTTTCCATCAGAGACCTTGCAAGCACCTTTGCACCCCTGTCATGACCATCCAGACCGGGCTTTGCAATTATGACTCTTATTTTTCTTTCTGCAAAGTTATCAGCCAGATCTCTCATAATATTTATATTTTGTAAAAGAGTTTAATAAATATTTTATTGTTTATCTGCATTTTATAAAAATTAATCATTGTTTCACAAAAAACATCTAAATTATTATATGGGTTTTTATAAATGTCATGCATGGACAGTTCTCTGAAACGACTTTATGACCCTTCGACAATTGCAGTTGTCGGTTCATCACCCAACAGACAAAATCTAGCAACAATTATTCTTGATAATCTTATCAGGGCATCGGATGACGGCTCACTAAAAGCCAAAGTTTACGCAGTAAATCCACTTCATGATGAATGTCTGGGACTAAAGTGCAGGAAGGAGCTTGAAAATGGCACAGACCTTGTGATAATAGCTGTTCCTTCAAGACTTGCTGTTGATTACCTAACTATGGCTCAGGATTTAGGTGCAGGAGTGGCAATCGTAATTGCGGGTGGATTCAGTGAAAGTGGCGGAAAATCGCTCAGACCGATGATTCATGGCACAAGAGTGCTGGGCCCAAACACGATAGGCATAGTTGATACTTACAGTGGAATAAACACGCTCTTCCTCCCGAGATTCAAAAAAGCCTCAGATGGCACAGAACTCAGGTCCATACCTGATCCAAAGAGAGGTAGGGTTTCAATAATAGCACAGAGTGGAGGAATAAGTGTATCTTTATATGACGAACTTTTGAGTTCTGGAATAGGGATTAGGGCACTTACATGTCTTGGCAACTCTGACGATATAGATGCTGCAGAAGTCATAAAATATTTTGCTGATGATAGCCTGACTGATCTGATAGCAATTTATCTAGAAGGGGTAAATGACGGAAAAAAACTCATGAACTCGGTGTCAAGAGCGTCATTAAAAAAGAGGGTTATAGCCATGATTGCCGGTATAAGCGATGCGGGGAAGAGGGCCACATCCTCTCACACTGGTTCAATAGTAAAGAACTCCGACGTGTATTTTGCGGCTGTAAAGCAGGCTGGAGCCCTGGTGGTAAACGATTTCAGAGATTTCATAACACTCATCAAGTCATACCAGATGCTTGGTGAAGTTAAGGGTAGGGGCGTTGCAGTTCTGACAAACAGTGGAGGTGCCGGCGTGCTTGCCGCTGATGAAGCTGTGGTCAGAGGAATGAATGTTCCTCCATTGCATGACAGGTTAATCAGTTTAAAGGAAAATGGGACATTGCCAAGCATAGCGAGTGTGGAGAACCCCGTGGATGTAAGTGCATCTGGGGATGACAGAAGCATTGTAAGCGTATACAGAAGCCTTTTGACCTTTGACGATATAAATTCAATTGTAATCATTACTACTCATTATCCGCCAGGCGTTACTGACAGCCTGCCCTCTGCAATTGCTTCGCTCTACAAGGAGCACAGGAAGCCTACCTTGGCAGTTGAACTTGGAAAATCCCAGTGGTCATACAGGATCAGGGAGCTGTATGACGCAAATGGCTTACCTTCAGTTGATTCACCGCAGCAGGCATCAAGCATACTTGCGCTCCTTTACAACATGGGCACAACAAAATCCACCTGGCACCCTATTTTAAAGAAAAATATCAGGACCCTTTATCCTGGGACGCATATTGAACCGGATATAATTGAATTTTTGACCCAGTTTGGTTTTAAAAATCCAAAGTGGTGCTGGATAGATAAAGAAAACGATTTAGATAAAATCGAATACCCCATTGTGCTGAAGGTTTTTTCTGACAAGCTGATACATAAAACGGAAGCTGGAGCCGTAAGGGTAGATATAAAGGACAGAAATGATGCGATTTTTGCTTACAGGCAGTTCAGGGAAAGGTTCAGTGATGGGAGAATTTATGCGCAGGAAATGGTAAGAGGTGTAGAAGTCAGGGTGGGAATTTTAAACGATGATACATTTGGAAAATACGTTGATATTGGAATTGGAGGAACGTTGACGGAGCTGCTTAAGGATCACAGCACAAGAATTGCACCTGTTGATATTGATGAAGTGCTTAAAATGCTTGGGGAGCTCAGAGCTGCGCAATTACTCATGGGATACAGAGGAAGGGAACCAGCTGACGTTAGGTCGCTAGCAAAATCAATATCGGCACTATCTGTTTGGGCTGCTTCATACAATAAGCTCATGGAAATTGAAATT
>JBMFVR010000055.1:0-8553 GCA_049965895.1 Nitrososphaeria archaeon
TGGCTTTCACTAACAGGATCGCATTTTCTAGTTCGTGGTCACGAAGCTTGTGAGGGATATATGATTAACCATGATGGTTTAGTTTATACAGTATTTTCAAGGACAGGCAAACCGTACTTTAACACTAAAGCCGCTTTTGCAATTATTGAAAACGGGAGAATAGGTTTTGAATTTGTTTAATTATTTTTGCTCAAGATTTTATCTATTTGCCTTTTTACCTCGGAATCCACAATCTTGCCATCGATCCTGCCTCTCACCAGTTTCATCACCCTCCCCATCAGCATTCCATACATTTTTTCCTTTGGAATGTTTTCCCTCAACATTTCCCTTAATGCCGATTCTACAATTCTACCAAGTTCTTCCTGTGATATGCTGCTAAGCCCCCTCCTCTTTATTGCGCTCTCAACTTCAATTGATCCAGACAGTGACTCTTTAAGAACATCGTTTATGGCTTCCTTGGCTATGATTCCACCGCTTACTGCACTTAAAACATCAAACAGGGCCTTTTTATTTACCTCCAGTCCGATTTTCCTGAGCTCTTCAAACGTCTGAAGTATAACTGAAGCTATGACCGTTGAAGGTATGGATCTGAAGGTTTCCATGGCCTCTGTAAACCATTCAAAATAATCTGAATCTAGCAGCCGTTCAGCTACCTCATGCGGAACACTGTATTTTCTTTCTATATCTTTAACTGCTTCGTCCCAGTTCTTCATTTCTAGCCGGTATGCCGTTTTCATTTTATCGTCCACCATAATTGTCATTATATCCGTTTCAGGATACATCCTTGAAGCACCAGGTCTTGGCCTAAGAAACCTGGTGGCGCCCTTATCTGTAGCCATTCTGGTTTCTGATGGAGGCCCATGAAGCGATGCTATCAATCTGAACCTTATCATTTCTAGGCAACGCTGAGCTCTTTCCTTTTCCCCAAACACAAGCAAGAACCCATCGTTTTCATTTAAATTTAGTTTTCTGTACAATTTGCTTAGAATCTGATCCTCTAAACCGTACTTTGAAATTTCGTCGGAATGCACTATTCCCTTAAATCCAAAAAGCCTGCAAAGGTCAGCCAAGTCCAACCCCAACCTTGAATCTGGAATTGGCTCTCTAGCAAACAAACCTGCAAATCCGGGCGCTTTTAGAGCCAACGCATCCTTGTCTGACATGAGTTTTTTTATCAATGGAGAATTTGAGTCTTGTAATATATCAGTTAAGATAGTAATTTCAGTATTAAAACTTGATTCAGTTATTCCCCTTTCCTTAAGAATGGCTGAAAGTTCTACTAGCCAGTTCTGACGCTTTTCTTCAAATTCCAGTACCTTTTTTACCTGGTCCAGCTTCTGAACTCCCTTAACCTCCACAATACCAAAATTACCCACTGATACATTTACATCCTGCCTGATTGTGCCAAGCCCCCTAGCGAATAGTCCAGTAAGTTTGAGTGTCCTCCCTATTCCAGCTGCTATGTTTTTTCCAGTTTCAGGGTCAGCCTCTATGGGTTCAGTTGTTATTTCTAGAAGTGGCACTCCTAACCTGTCGAGATTATAAACTGGTCCCGTTTCCTTCTTTTCTAACAACCTGCCAGCGTCCTCTTCAAGGCAAATAGTGTTTATACCTATATAGCCATTCCCATAGTTGAATGTACCGCCTATGCCAACAATTGCTGTCCTTTGAAAACCGGTAGTGTTTGAACCGTCAACAACTATCTTTCTCATGAAATGTATTTCGTCCACTATCTTTGCTGAAAAAAGATTTGATATTATAATTGCTGACTTCACTGCTTCAGGATTAGGGTTGTGAGGAGGTTCCTCATCTGCTTCTACCAAGCAACTTGTCCTATTACCTGACACATATGTTATACGGCGCTCCTTCTTGATCTCAAAGGCCGCTGCTGGATCGATTTCCCCCATCTCACTGCTCGAAACCCTGAGCTTCCTCTCAAAACTAACTGATTCTGTATCATTTTCCCAGGGGTTGCAGCCGCAAAAAAGCTTTTGCTTTGTTTTAAGTTGAATATGTATCTCAAAACCCATTTTCATATTTCAACTTGCCTCCTCGGTGATATTTCCCCACGAAGATTTTGTGGCATTATTGATTTCAGATCCATTCCATTGCCTAGAGCCCACATTGACTTTACCAATGCTACTTCGGAAAGCATATCGCCTAATGGAACTACGCCCATAGCCATAAGGTCCCTGCCAGTCTCATATACAGTCATTCCCACTGATCCCCAGATGCACTGTGAAGTCATACCAACAAACTTCCCTTTATCTACAGCCTTTCTTATATAGGGAAAAGTTTCCCTTGAAACATGTCCAAGACCTGTGCCCTCAATTATCACTGACTTTAGATCACTTTCAAAAGCCGCCCTGAGGAGCAATTCGCTTATTCCAGGATGAAATTTAAGTATCGAAGATTTGGTTGAAAAGTTTGGCATGAGCCTGATCTTTCCCTGTTGCTCTAACTCTATCTCCTTTTTTATTTCTGCATTTTCTACATTAACTAATGCATAAGGTCTGTCATTTACTGATTCAAATGCGTCTCTCCTACTTGTATGGTTCTTTCTGACTCTTGTACCCCTATGCACAGCAACTATATCATCGTTCAACCCAGAGTGCATAGCGACAAATACACCGCTTGAATGCGATTTTGCCGCAAAAGTTACAGCTCCAAGCAAATTGATTGCAGAATCTGATGATGGCCTGTCTGAAGATCTTTGAGAACCCACAAAAACCACGGGGCCTGGAGGGTTTTCTACAGCAAATGAAATTGCAGAAGCGCTGTAATGCATAGTATCTGTTCCATGAGCTATAACGATTCCCTTATAACCTAAAGTGAATGCGTTATAAACCTCATTTGCCATAATGGACCAGTTTTCAGGTTTCATGTTTTCGCTTAGCTCATTCATGATCGTTTTAATGCTTATTGAAGCTATTTTTCCTATCTCAGGCACCATTTCCACTATTTCCTGTGCAGAAAACGCTGGCTTAACTGCACCAGTTCTATAATCAACTCTACTTGCTATTGTTCCCCCGGTTCCCATGATCAGTATCTTTGGGCCTGTACCTATTTCGCCCAACACACTTTCAGCAGCTTGTTGCTCCTGCTCTTCATAATTCAGCACACTTATTAACTTCACCTTTTTTGTATCCAAGCCTATATTATAACCGTTTTTTAGCTTTAATGTAATGTGGAAAGTATCTTCATACAAAGATCTTGGCATGACTAGTCCCTCAATTAACTTGCCTTCGTACTCAATCCGAACAAATTGACCTGGCTTTATGCGCTCAACCATAACACTACCTAAAAAACTCGTCCATTTTAATCTGTCTAAATCTGGAAGAAGAAATGATCCAACTCTCCTTTCTTGTTTTCATATAGCCAAAGGCATCATTGTATGTCGAATCCTTGTCGTTGAACCTAGAGGTGTTTTCTAGAGCTAATCTGACCCCCTCCCTCACCCTCCAGACTCCAAGCGAAGGTATCCAGTTCCTGTCAACCTCCATCAACACCGTCACCGATGCCTGTCTTTTTATCTTTTGGAGAAACTTTGCCACAGAAAGCCTTGCAGCATAGTATGCACCTTCAACGTCCTGTGCGTAGTCTGTCCTGCCGAAGTACCCTTCACTATCATTTGCAACCATCTGGATTATTTTATCAGTGCCGTTGTACGGGGCCCAGCTTTCAAGCATTTCAAAACTGTAATTTTCTGGTTCCAGGATCACTGCAAACCTGTTGCCCATTATGTAGCTTTTTCCCACCATATAGTCTGACAACAGATTGTAATGAACTATATGCCTCAGCATCTGCGAGGAAAGTACTGAATCAACTGCCGTTATGGACCACCTAGTAGCAACTAGTTTTCTGTTTATCCCCAAGCCCCCAACGCTCAGAAGTTGCTGTATTTTATATACACTCACATCTGATTCAAAAAGGTATCTCACCGCATCGGATGCTTTAAGTGTGGTGTCAGAATAAGCCCTTTCAACTGGTCTTGAAAATGATGTCCCAGAATAGTTCAGAACCCTCTCTAGCCTCCCGCTCACGCTGATTGCTCCAGTAAACTGGTCGTTGTAAATTTTCCTTTTGCTGTTTATCATATTCAATTCAATATCAACATGGCTCTGTGAAAGGGCAACTTCTCTCAATTTTACAACATCTCTATCAAGAATGCTGCGCTCTGGGTGAACTGGCTTGAGCGAGGTTATTGAAGAAATCCTCAGCTTCATTAGGTCTGCCGCTGAAAGCGAAAGCCATTTAGCTGGGTCAACAAATGATGTAGGATCTGATGTTATGGATGGCCCTATTGAGAGGACGGCATGTCGTCTAAGCGGGAGATATATAAATGGAGATGTTTTACCATAAACTGTTTCCATTATTGAGTACTGAAATTGTATCAGCCCTTAATATAACCTTATGGTTTCGCCCACTTCTGGAGTCTCCGCAATATTTCTGCGGTAGAGCCTGTTCACACTCTCGGCCAGACTCTGCACTTTACTTCTCTCACCGTGAACCACCATCACCCTCTGCACTTTGCCTCTGAATCTGGATATAAAATTTATCAGCTGATTATAATCGCTGTGACCACTGAAACCTTCTATTCTGCTCACCGACGCATTTACCTGAACCATTTTCAGCTTTCCTCCATCATCCTGTACTCCTATTTCCTTGGCTCCGTCCAGAACCCTCCTTCCCATAGTACCAGCTACCTGGTAAGAAACAAAGATCACCCTGTTTTTATTATCCTGGGCCAGCTCCCTAAAGTATATCACAGAAGGCCCACCTTCCAGCATACCCGATGTCGCAAGGATCACTGCTGGTCCTGAGTTGAAGACTTCCTCTCTGTCCTTTGGATGGGCTATGACTGTAAAGTTTTCTGTAATAAAAGGATTTTCACCCTGATATATTATTCTGTCCCTTATCTCCTTGTTCATAAATTCAGGATACAGGAGGTGTATCTTTGTTGCTTCATTTATCATTCCTTCAACAAAAATTGGAACCTTTTCCATTTTTCCCTGAGCTATATATTCATTCAGAACAAGCAGAATTTCCTGTGCCCTCCCCACAGCAGGTATCGGTATCAGAACCTTACCACCGTCCTTCACGGTGCTGTTTATGGCAGAAATCAAGGTTTCCTCAGCTGTAACTCTGGGTGGCATTATATCATCTCTCAAACCATAAGTCGATTCAGTTATCAGAGCTTCAATTCTAGGGTAAATGTAATTAGCTGGCTGAAAGAGCCTTGATTTGTCAAATTTATAATCACCGGTATAAACAAGGTTGTAAAGTCCCTGCCCTATATGCAGGTGCACGGTGGCAGATCCAAGTATGTGCCCAGCGTTACTAAAAGTGAGTTTCACATCAGGGGCTATATCAGTTACAGAACTATAGGGAATTGTTATACAATGATTTATGAAGTCCTTCAGATTCTGACCATCAAAGAACAACTTCTTTCCCTCCGCATCGGCTACCTTTATCATATCATTTAATAGAAGCGTAATAAGAGTCAATGTTGGTTCGGTGCAGTACGTTGGCCCATCATATCCGTATTTGTAAAGCATCGGCACAAAACCTGAATGGTCAAGGTGTGCATGGGAAATCACAACGGCATCGAGCTCATCCAGATTAAGCCCAGCCAAATCAAATCTTGGAAAAGCGTCAGATTTTTCAGAAACCCCGAGATTTATGCCGCAATCAAGCAGCACCTTTGATTCGTTTGTTGATACAAGGATGGAAGACCTTCCCACTTCCCCTGCAGCTCCCAGAAATGTTACAAGTAAATCACGCTTATTTGTTATCTTTTCTCTAAATATCCGGCTGCCCACAGTTCTGAGAAAAGCCAGTCTCTCATCTTCGCTTGATTTAAGCGTGTGATTTACCAACTGGTATGTCTGTGGCTGTTGGGCTATGTTCCTCCTGACCTTTATCTTCCACCCTATTTCCTCAGCCAACATCTCTATCTTTTCTTTAACCTCACCTTCCAGTTTTGATGGATCCTTTACTTCTATTACCAGCTCTCCTTGTATACCATCGAAGAACATTCCTGTAACTTCCGCTTCCTTTGGTATGATTTTTGAAAGTCTTTCCCTTGTGTTTTCCTCTTCTTCCCTTCTAGCCTGATCAGATTTTACTACAACGTGCTTTTTCAGCATGTTTACAATATCAGGAATTACCCTAGGGTTATCCATAAAAAAGCTTAGGTTGCTCGTGTATATCGCTATCCTAGGACCTTCGTATTCTATCCTTGTCACTCCAGCATTTGGAGGAAGCAACTGAAAAATTTGCGATATCAAATCCGAAAGCCTGCTACCCAATTTACTTCTTTATTAAACTCTCCTTTTCCTGTCTTGTGAGTTCCCTGTAACCTGATTTATCTATTACCGCTATGTTAAAGTCATTGCCTGTTGCTATATCCCTTCTCATAGCTGAAGTTATTGCCTGCGCGGCAAGCTTGATACCATCTTCAACCGACATTGAATCCCTGTAACCATCCTCAAGTACCCCCAATGCGACAGGTGATCCACTCCCTGTTGAAGAAACTTTTTCATGAGATAAGGAACCGAAAAGATCAACCATATAGAGATCTGGGCCAGAAGCATCATATCCGCCTATCAGAGTTTCAACCTGGAGCGGGAAGTACCTGTTATAAACAAAAAGATTTGAAGCAAGCGTGGCCACAGAATAAACTGAAATTGGTTTTCTCTTCTCTATCCTGTAAAGATGTATATGGTACTTCAGTATGTCTATTACATTCTGAGCATCTGCAACCGTCCCAGCAATTGTCATAGCTATACTTTCATCTATTTTATATAGCTTTCTGCCCACAGTATTGGTTACAAAGTAACCTGCTGTAACTCTTGCATCAGTAGCCATCACTGTTGCGCCATTTACCACCATTCCCAATGTGGTTGTTCCACTTTTAACAATAGAATTTGAAATGTTCAATACAAATCAACCGTTCAATCCATTTTTTGAATTTGGGGCTAAATAACCTTTGCGCTACCTTTTACAGAAGATAAATAAGCTACAACCTTTACATATATATTAAGTCATTAATTGAAGGGCTATATTGAATGACTTCTGAGCTTGACACAAGTTGACTGGTGCTAGAAGGTTCCAACGGTGTGCCATAGCCTTATCAATGATGTTAGAAGCTTTAAAGCCCAGACTTAGGAGTAACTGAAGATCACTGCATGACATAATCTGGCTTGAAGATTGTTTAGCTCTTTTTATAATTCTAGCCAAGGGCCATTGCCCATTTAGCCACAATTTTATAATGCTAATTCTGACTTCCTCACTGCCAAAAATAGGTGATGGTTTCCAAGATGTTACACCCTTTTATAAGTGCTGCTCGGCTATGTTACACAACAAAAGACAAAAGCTAATTAAAAAGCCTACAGTCATCTTCAGTATGTACATAGGCTATACAGGCCTGAATGAAGATTATGTGATAACTAACTAACCAGCGCCGTTGTTCTTCTGCATTACAGCTTAGCACTAAGGCCTGATACATCGCAAAAAAGAATTACACAAAAGGATGTTCAAACTTAAGGGGTTATTTATCCCTGTAAGTTTTCCCTTCAATTCTCATTGAGATTATTATTTTTCATTAGACCATTCTATTTTGTTAAAGTTATCATCCAGGTAGTCGCCATCTGGCCCACAATATATAACTCCCCTTTCAGCAATAAGCGATTTACCGGTAATGGCATCAGTATTGTTAGAATGGGCCATCTCTTGCGCAGAGATCTGCTTGTACACTAGATTATAATTGACCAATAAAACAAAATAACCGCGTAATTCCTTAATTGGGTAGCCTGTTATCTCATCCTTTTTATCAGTAAAAGTTCTCAGAACAACACCTGCGTGCCCATTCTTTTTTAACAATTCTGTAAATCTTTTAGGAAATAAGGTGTTTTGGATTGCATTGATCCCAAAGAACAGCAGATCTTTGTCTATTTTTCTAACATCCCAGCTTTGCGTCTGGCTTTTAAATGAATATGTAAGTATAGCATCGTTGTATACATGCTTGCCTATTTCATATATAAATTTACTGTAGCCTGAGAGACCATCCAATAATTAATGGGCCATGAAAGAGCTCTTATAGAGGTCTTCCATAAGAGCCCTTGACCATACATGACCCAAGTAGAAGATGGATCCAGTGGTATAAATCCGTTACCGTCAGCTGATGAAGTGTTCGTGTTAGCCAAAGTGCTTAACACGAAACAGGCCTTAGCTATAGTGTCATCATTTCAACCATTTAACACTATACCTTCCACTTTCATAGTTCTGTGCAGGGTGAATCTGGGCTTTGATGAAGCCATGAAAGAAATAGTCAGGAAGGAAGACAGCAGAATCGTCAATGATATTGCCTACCAGGAAAGGTCCCTGCTGAGGAGCAGTAAGAAAAGGCCATGGTCAAGGCATACCAGGGGGCCTTTTAGGGGGATTGCAGGTGAAGAAGGCATTTCATTTAAGGAGAGGCTTGCGCTTGCAGCGGAAGTTGTGAAAAAATTGGCGTTCCCGATTCTATGAAGAAGAAGAGGGGAAGGGGAA
>JBMFVR010000056.1:0-8375 GCA_049965895.1 Nitrososphaeria archaeon
ATGTGATGTTCAATAATAATAATAATAAACGAAATGATCAAATAATTTCTAGTGTATAAAAATGGCTAAAAACTTGGAATGTTAAAAACATCGTAACCGGAGTTTACATCACCTATTACATTTTTTCTGGTATCTTAATGCCGATAAAACTATCATTTATTTTCCTTTGTACATAGCATCCATTAACTCATAAACTGTTTCCATCCTCTTGGCCTTGGGCTTTCCTTATCAACTATAAATGCGGTTATTTACCTTGTTATGGATTTTACATTTGGATCTACTATTGCATAAGAAATCTGCGCCCTTTCCATCCACCACGAATCTCTCTAGTTGTTTAGCACGAATTTTGAACCCTTTTTAACAGTCCTTGTCCAGATCATATCAAAAGGTCTAAGCCGTTATTTGGCTCAGTTATGGCTTCTGCATCCATATTTAACCTGTAATCTGAGGCGGGTAATTCCTGCAACGATATTTATGAATTCTTTTGCAAATGCTATGGTTTCAGCCTCAATATCCCTGATCAATTTGTGAGTGATTATCTTTACGATTTTTCTCACTTGATATTTTATATCTTTTTCCTTTTCATTAAGTAGAATATCTTACATGATTTATTTTATGCAACACATTATAATAAGCATCTTGATTTAAATATATCTACGATTAAAATTATTTTATGAACCGTATAGAAGAACTGCAGAGGCTGATGTCTGGTAGGGCCGACTATGCGCTAGTTTCAACCGGAAGCAACTTCTACTATCTTACCGGTATCAATCCTCAGGCTTCGCTTGAAAGATTGTTCATGCTTATAGTGCCTTCAGAATCTGAACCTTTTATTTTGGCTCCAAAAATGTATGAGGCAGAACTTAGAGATGCCAGCTATCAAATTTACATATGGAATGATTGGGAAGATCCCTATAAAGCCCTAAATGAGAGGTTAAAGTTGAACAAAACATATCTTATAGATGATTCGCTTCCGGCTTCAATTTTGCTTAGAATACAGGAATCACTGAGTGGAACGTTCTTCCCTCTTTCTTCATATACAGCCCAAATGAGAATTATAAAAAGTGATGAGGAAATTAAGTATCTTAAGACGGCTGCAAGAATAGTTGATAAAGTTTTCATAAATTTAACAGAAAAACAGAATATTGCAGGTTTAACTGAAATTGAAGTGGCAGGCATAATATCAGAACTCATAAAAAAATACGGTGCTGAAGGTGTTTCCTTTGACCCAATAGTGGCTCATGGACCTGCCTCTGCCGATCCTCATCATTCGCCCAACAGGAAAAAACTGAGAAGCGGCATAATTGTACTTGATTATGGTGCCAAATACAAAGGATACTGCTCAGACATAACCAGAACAATAGTTATAGGCAAAGTCCCAAAAAAGGTAATGGAAATATACACAATAGTTCAAATGGCTCAGGAAAAGGGGGTCAAGGCTGCCATTAAGGGAAAAATGGTCAAGGAAATCGACCTTACTGTAAGGCAATATATCGAAAGCAAGGGTTACGGTAATAATTTCACGCATAGAACTGGACATGGAATTGGGCTGGACGTTCATGAAGAACCGTTTATAACTCCCACAAATAAAACAGTTGTGCAGAATGGCATGACATTCACTGTGGAACCTGGGATATATATTGAAGGAAAGTTCGGCATAAGGATTGAAGATGATATTGTGATTAGGGAAAAGGGGGTGAGACTTACAAGGACAACTAGGGAGCTACTTGATATATAATGATTTTTTAATCTGATTATTAAACATTAACTCCGCAATAATTTAGGGGATAAGTACGTCCAGCCCTAGTTCTTTAATTATGATTGATGAGCCTTAATCAATTGTATCAAGTGAACTACGCCCGGCTTAGCCGGGCGCGTCCCGCTTCATCGACGAGGCCACGTGCGGAATACTTTTTAAATACTCCAGCATGACTGTGGTGGTCTCGTCATCCACGGGCATTAAGGTTGTACCTAGGACCTTTTGAATCGTTGTCAATCCTATCTATTGTCAATCCGCAGATATAGATTCTTTCTTTAAGGGAAACTTTGTTATGTTTATGGCAGTTATAGCATTTCTGTGTTTGTGCGCACTCAACAATGTTTTCAGTCAGTTTAGCTATTCTGTACCTTCTTGACCATATCTTCTTTCTGATCATCTTCTGCAATTCTTTCAATTTTTCTGAGGGATGTATCTGGTACTCCACCTTTAAGATGTTTGATAAAGTGATCTGAGTTTTAATGCCCAGATCAATGCTGACATGCATTGACAGCAGTTACTTTTCTATTTGTGGAATGTACACTGTTATATGAAGGTAATAATCATTGTGCCTGTTAATCAGCTGGGCGTTTGCCGTTTCTGCATCATCAGGTCTAGCCCTTTAACCTGTGGCTTGCCGATTTTCTGCATTGATATGTGGCTTAATCTAAATTATATAATTTAACATAAAGCGCAACAAATTACAGCACTAAAGCAAATAATAAAGAAATAAAAAGCATTAGAAATGATATATGAAATAAATAAGGATGTACAAGTATATTGAGGATATACAATGGCAAATATTGCAGATAAAAATCTGCGAATGTTCATTTGTTAAAAATTATACATGCAGACTTAGGATAAAGTTTTAGTTTTCATTTGTAATTTACAGTCTGATCGCCTCTAAACGCATTTTTAAAATTATCAAATTAAAATGACCGATCGATCAACCGACTGTTGTTACCAGCAGTATACCAGCCATAGCAACAGCAATTCCGGCCATCTGAATAATGTTTATTTTATCTTTATAGATAATTTTTCCAAATAAAGTTATCAAAGCAGGTTCTGCGGCAACTATCGATAAACCCAATGTCACTATATGATTTAAAATTAAGTAAAGGGCCCCAGCCAACCCAAGCCCCATTGCAACGCCAGCTACAGCTGCTTCCAATCTATATAGCCCATAAATTGCTATATCAGACTTGAAATAAGCATATGAAAAAACTATTAATAGAGCTACAGTGCTTCCAATAGCCGCAATTACCAAAAAATTGGCGGAAAATTGCAGTGCATAGTCAAATGTTATGAACTGAAGCCCCCACAAGGCATTCCCCGTTGCAGCAGGAAGCAATGCAACGTTAAATTTCATTTCCTTAAATATTATGGTCACTGAACCGACAAATATTAACACAATGCCTACCCAAGAAACATAAGGAACTGCCTCATGCAGTGCAACTGATCCAAAAATTACAGGTATAGCATAAGAAATTGCCACCATTGACATTGTATCAGAAACCTGTTCACTTTCGAGAGATTTTATGACTAATAGTGTGCCAGTTCCCATCAAGATGCCGGTTAATGCTGAGAAAAATAATGCCCTATATGAAATCCAAAAATCTGTGA
The DNA here is from genome assembly GCA_049965895.1 of Nitrososphaeria archaeon. Lineage (GTDB taxonomy): Archaea > Thermoproteota > Nitrososphaeria > Conexivisphaerales > UBA164 > KM4347-05. The sequence continues at coordinate 3,380 of JBMFVR010000056.1, forward strand.
AAATTGATAAAAGAATTAGAACAACCGTTGATGATGCACTAACTACAAGAGAAACTGGTACACTTCCTGCCTTTTCAGACGGTCTTTTGATTAGAATATCTCCAAACGTGTACAGCATCAGGGTAAGTATGCCAGCAAAAATTTCTGTCCTTATCATATTAAGCAATTATAATTATGGTTATTTAAATATCAAATATGCCTCATAAAAACATTGGTTATGGTCTAAGAAATGACCACAGCGTCACAGCAACACTATTCATTGACATTGCAAATGCCGCATACTGTGGAGCAAGGTACAGCGCCGGGTAAAGTATACCGGCAGCAAGAGGTATGAGGATAGCATTATAACCAAAGGCCCATGCCAGATTTTCCCTTATCCTTTTTTCAAGAGTCATCGATCCATCGATTAATGTCTTGATTGCTGTAGGTGATGTTACGATAACATCTCCAGCTTGCTTGCTTATTTCAGATCCGCTGCTCATTGAAATCCCCAGATATGCCTGCTTTATGGCAAGCGCATCATTAACCCCATCCCCTATGAACATTACGTTTTCCTTGGTCTTAACCAGCTCAGCTTTACTTTCTGCTGTGAGGCCCTTTACAACCTTTACTCCAAGTTCTCTGCCTACTTCCTCAGCAAAAGAGCTTGAATCTCCAGTGGCTATCATGACTTCATAATGAATCTTAAGCTCATCTATAAATTCCTTCATTCCTTCCCTTATTTTATCTCTAACCAGAAATGAAGCTACAGGCTTGGAATCCACACACGCGATGATGTCTCCATCCATGTTTACTTCACAGTTTTTGACAATGAATTCCCTTTTACCTATTAGCACGACGTGACCATTCACAGTGCCCATCACTCCCTCTCCCGGAAACTCAGTATAATCAGTAACGTCCATTTTTTCCTCTGACAGTACAGATATTGCCCGTGCTATCGGATGCGAGCTCAATCTTTCAACTGCAGCAGCCATCTCAAGCCCTTTTTTATCCATAACATCTTTGGGAATTACATTAATTTGCCCAGCAGTAACTGTGCCAGTTTTATCAAGTATTACTGTTTTAATGTGCTTTACTTTCTCCAGAGCATCACCCCTCCTTACTATGACTCCCTTCTTGGACAGCCTTCTAACCTGAACCAGGATCGCCAGTGGCGTTGCCAGGCCAAGTGCGCATGGGCAGGCTTAGGCCATAACTGCAATGCTGAAAAGTAACGCTAGACTTGCTGGCACAAAAAAGTGCCAAATAAAGAACGTTATGATAGCAATGAAGATAATTGAAGGAGTAAAGTAAGACGTTATTCTATCGACTGTTCTTTTAAGACCGATTGTAGTTGTTCCAGCATCATTTACAGCCTGAACAAGCTGTGACATGTATGTCCTGCTCCCGCTGCGGGTTGTATAGATCTTCAGGTATCCGCTAACTAGCGAAGATCCTGCAGTTACTGGGCTTCCCTTCTTCTTTTCCACGGGCAATGGTTCGCCGGTCAGTATTGATTCATCTACCTCTCCATATCCCTCATCAACCACGCCATCAACCGGCACGGATTCTCCTGCTTTTATAATCACCAGGTCACCTACATTTACCTGGTCGGCATCTACCATTTCACCGGTTGAAAGCCTTGCCTGCAGCTTAGGTACATGTATGAATGATATCCTAAATCTCAGGTAAGAATCCAGTGTTTTTCCCACAAGCACGAATGTTACCAGAAGTGATGCGGCATCAAAAAATACCGTACCACCGCTCAAGAAATTTATTATACTGTATATCCATGCTGTGCCTGAAGAAAGCGCTACCAGTGTATCCATATCTGCGGTTCTGTTTCTTAGTGCCCTGTAGGCACCCTTAAAGTATCTCCTACCAGCATAAAACATGACTGGAATGGATGATAAAAGGGCATAGAGAAAGAACCCTGTGTACTGGAAATAAAGCACCAAGATGGTAAATACTGAAGCAACAATAAGTGAATTGATCATTGAGCTTAACTCCCTTTTCATAATGGCTACTTCGCTTGCTTCACCACTTTCTAACAAGGATGCATTGTAACCCTTTAATCTTTCAAGCAATACATCAGTTGAAACTGTGAGCGGATTGACTTTCAAACTCAGAATGCCTGTAGTTGGATTTAAATGAGACGAAATCACGCCATTAATAGAAGATACCATATCAATGATTCCTGAAAAGTTTTCTGGATTAGCCCTGACAGCTATCCTGATGTCCTGAGATTCGACATCATAACCTGACTTTCTTACAGAATCAACCACCTCTTTGAGATTAAAATTGCCCAGTATTTCAGCGTATCCTGTTGCTAGATTTACAGTAACATTTTCTACGCCATTTACTCTGCTTATAGTTTTGGTTACCGTATTGACGCATGTAGCACAGTGCATGCCAACAACTCTTATCTTCTCCTTTCTATCATAGCTCATTGCGGCATCCCTTGTGGTCCTGACTTCAAGTAACCTTCTGGGTCTCTGTCAAATGCAGTCTTACAGTTTGATGAGCAGAAGTAATAAACCTTACCCCTAAAAAGTGATTTATAAGGTGATGATTCATCGACTTCCATACCGCAAACTGGATCAATTTTTTTCATAATGCAAAATTTGCTCTAGGACATAAAGACATTCCCGTTAATGTTTGTTAAGTAATTTTGAAAATAAGTATTTATCTTTAACCCGCAAATTATCCGTATGGAACTTGATAACATTGACCTTACAATTGTAAATGAATTAATGAAAGATGGTTGCCTGTCGCTACGTGATATTTCAAAGGTCACAGGTCTCAGTGCACCCGCTTTGAGCTCCAGGATAAAGAGGATGAAGGATGCTGGTATAATAAAGGGTACAACTGTTATAATAGACAGAAGCAAAGTAAGCGATGGCATAATTGTAATGCTGCTCATAAGGTGTGATCCATCAAAAATTTCCAACGCTACCCAGAAGCTGTCGTCCTTTGATGAAATAACGGACGTTTACAAGGTGAGCGGTTCATATAGCATAATGGTAAAAGCCGAAGTAGAAAACATGTACTCCCTGAACGTATTGAACGAAAAGACAAGCGGAATAGAGGGCGTTACAGAAATCAACACGTTGATAGTAAATGAATATACCAAAGAGCAGCAGAAACCATTTAAGAGGTTAAAAGTCAACCTGAAATGTGAGTACTGCGGCAACCACATATCAGGCAGGCCTTATGAAATAGAATACATGGGCGTTACAAGGTTTTTCTGCTGTCCCACATGCCTGGGTGAGTTTAAGAAAAAATATGGTATAAATTAACTCATACTGTTTAACTTTCTGCGTAGCGCAAACTTTACAAACGTTAACAGTATTGTTGAAATCTCATCAATAAAATATGCTTGTTATGAGCAAACCTGAATCTGTGGTTATATTGTCAACAATAGGGCTGGGTTTCCAAATTATAGGTTGGATCATGGCAAGCACATTTATTGGATTCTGGTTCAGGGGTCCTTATATGGGCATGATGTTTTGGCCAGCCTACACGTTCAACTGGTATCCAGTTTATGCTCTATTTGGACTGTTTGTCATTGTCATCAGCATAATCGGAATCTGGTTAATTGAGAGCGGCCAGAAAGAAAGAGTACAGGTAGGTTCCGTATTGCTCATTATTGGATCAATTTTAGCCTTCCCAATAATGTTTGGTTTAATGATTGGGTCATTATTGATGTTCATAGCTGGCATATTGGGTCTGATATGGCAGCCTGAGGCGAATGAGTCATGAAAAGCCTGTTGCTAACTGCAGTGGTGATTGGAGCAGTGCTATTAACGGTGATGTTTGTGCCCAGTTTAATCTTTTATTATAACACAACTCCCTATGCAAAGTCACTGCAGACCTATGGACCAGACATGATGCCATACAATAATGGTGGTATGATGGCATATTATGGCCAGACTATTTCACTTCAAAGTGCCATGGTGGAAGCAACAGCAAATCCACCATCCTATGTAACTCTAATACCTTCAAATGACAGTGCCATCATAAATTCAAGTTCGGTTCATATAACTGTGTATGCAATGATGGGCAGCATGGCAATTAACGTGACAGGTAATTCACTTCCATCATATTCGGGCGGGGACGTATTTGTTATATACGGACTCATAAATCCAACACTAATATTTGATTCAGGCGCCCAATCTGTTAAATTGATAATCACCTTAGTTAACCTCGATAACGACATGTACCACAATTTTGTGATAACCTCTATACCGCCACCATATCAATACATAATCTACGGCATGATGGAGCCTAGTGCAGACTATTTGCCACCCACACAGGGTGGATCAGCGTATACATATACATATTCAATTCAGCTTCATGGTCCAGCTCAGCTGTGGTACATATGCACCTATCCAGGCCATGCTGAAGATGGAATGTATGGAGAATTGATTGTCAAATAGCGCTAATGGTTTATAATTAAAAAATTTTATGCACTGACTATTGTCAGAGCTCTTTCAGGATCGTATCCCCTGTTCCTTCCCCAAGCAGCAAGTGCATCAACTAGCCTTTTAGCACCAAATTTTAGCAACCTATAAGTAAATGCCTTTGTCACTGGGTTCTTTATGAGCACTGGTAGAAGGCTTTCAACTTCCAGTATTGTGTGCCTCCAAGTCCTGTACAACAGATAATAGCGCTCTTCAGTAAGCTGCGACTCAACGTCAAAAAATTCATCGCTCGACAATGCTGCCATGGGAACAAAGCTAAGAACAGTAACCGTCCAGTGAGCCCTTTCACCTATTTTTTCTGGCAGTTCCCTTTCCAATCTGTCTATCAACCTTAATGTATCCAGAACATCATCCTTTGTTTCTCCAGGTAATCCCATGATTGCGGTATAAGCAGGAACCCAGTAGTTTTCATTAAGCACCTTTGTTCCTTCAAAAACCACTTCTGGCCATTCTTCAATTGAAAGTGGAAGGGCCTTCCTTGGCATGAAACTCTTTGCCAGCCTTACAGAACCAGTTTCAAGCCCAGGTTGCAG
>JBMFVR010000057.1:0-8301 GCA_049965895.1 Nitrososphaeria archaeon
TTCAGAAGTGGCACCCCTTGTATTAGAGTTACGAAAGTGAACAATATTTCATCTTTACCTGAATTTATAAGATTTGTGGATGGTTACCCAGCAATAGAAATAGGTCACACAAAGATTGCCATAGGTGACCTTCATGTAGGTTATGAATTAGCTGCAAAGGAAAATGGTATACATATTCCGAACATGTTGCCCAGATACAAGGAACGAATTTCTTCAATAGCCAAACTAAGCGACGCAAAAGAACTATACATATTGGGCGATTTTAAAAATTCCATAATTACACCATCTATAGAAGAATCACAGGAACTGTTTAAGCTTGTCTACTTTATGAAAGAAAAATTTACTGTTACACTGATTCCGGGCAACCATGATGCGTTGCTGGATAAAATTCTTGCTGACGATATAAAATTTGCCCCAGCCAGCGGAATAGTTCTGGAAGAACATGGGAAAAAAATAGCATTACTTCATGGTCATGCAAAGCCATCAAAAATGGTACGTGAAGCCGATATCATAGTTATGGCGCATTTTCATTTTTTTATTAAATATGATAACGCCAAGTATCCTATCTGGCTAATCGGTAAAATGGGCGAAAAGACCTTAATCCTAATGCCTCCATTTAATGATCTTTTACCAGGGTTTCCAGTAAATGACTTTAACATGCAGATTCCATATTTTAAAGCAACTGTTGCAGATTTGGAAGCTGTAACACTTGATGGCTATAATTTAGGTAAAGTTGGAAAACTTGGTAAAGTTGAAGCTGAATTTGATTAAAATTAAAAACAAAAATGTTTTTAAATACACCCATTTATATAAAACCTTATGAGCAGCGATAGAGCATTAGGGGCATTAATAATGATTATAAGCATAATTGTAATCTTTATTTATGCTTATTTAGATATTGTTTACCCATTAATACTGTTACAGATTACTGCGTTTATTTTAGTAGCTGCGTTACTAGGAGTGCTGGCATGGATCGGATACACACTTTTAACTACACCTGCTCCAAAACCGATTGAAGAAGCACCACAAGTAGATGTAAACACGGATAAGAAGGAAAATTAAAAAATGAAAAATTTTTCGATAATATATGATTCAAGATTAAAGTACCTTGCATCATTGCTTTCGAAATTAACCGGTTCCGAGGCTTTTTCTTCTTCATCATCCTTTTCATCAGGTGAAAGATTTATAGTACTTTGGAGTTACATGGGCAGCGCATCAGCAGAAACTCAAAAGTTAAAAAATCTGATAGAATCACTATCATCTGTAGGATATGTAGAGGCCCTTTTGTTGCTGCCTAGTTTGCATCAAAAAGATAATGACGTCCGTGATTTTACAGAGCAAATGTATAAAATACAGGAAATAGGAAGGATAATATTTTTTGACCTAACGCCAATATCAAAACTTGGGGTTACAGGTAAACCGGCCATAAATTTATCTGCATTTCCAATTCTTATAAATAAATTTAAACAAATGAACCTTAGAGCTAAAGTAATAACGTTTAATGGTGAACTTCTTGTTCAAGGCAAAGTAATTGAAAATTCTATAGGTAAAAGTGAAAAAAACATACTAATCATAGATAATTTTATTGACGATCCATTATCACTAAAACCAGTTATTCTTACTTATTTTGAAAAAATGTATAATGTATATGTATTTTCAACATATTTTGCAAAGGATCCTTCCCCTCTATCACCAATGGCTAATGTAATTACGACAAATACCATAATGTGGAATAACATAGAAACTATAGATATAGCCCCTTCAATTGCTGAATTTATTAAAGCAGTTGCTTAGGCATATATCATATGCAAAACCGTTTTAAAATTGTATGTTTAATATTCAAACAATGATTAAAGAGTATCTGGCCGTTGATCTAGGGGCCACAAATTTAAGGGCCGGTATTTGGAATGGAGAAAGAATCACCGACAAGAGGAAAACCAGTATGATCGGTATAAATGAACATCAGGTGGTGGCATTTCTGAAAAATTATGTATCAGGATCGGGTTATAATTTTAAAAGTATAGGTTTAGCATCTGCTGGCCCTCTTGATATAAAAAGGGGGATCATCAGGCCAATAAATTGGATTGATAAGGAAATTATGATAGTAAAAATACTTGAAGAAGAATTTGGAATTAAAGTTTACCTTCAGAATGATTGCGTAGCATCAGTTCTAGCAGAAAGGATAATGGGCGCTGGAAGGGGGATGGATAATTTACTATATATAACCATGAGTACCGGAATAGGAGCAGGAGTTATTGTTAATGGTCACATTCTGCTAGGTAAGGATGGTAATGCGCATGAAATAGGGCATCTGGTGGTTAATTATGATGATAGCATAAAGTGCGGTTGCGGAGGAGAATCACACTGGGAAGCATATTGTGGTGGATCAAGTATGCCAAAATTTTTTAAAAAATACAGCGGTATTGATGTCGCTAATTCAAGGGAAATTTTTGAGAAGGCCAGAGCAGGCATTTCAGTGGCACAAAATTTTGTTAAATTATGTTCAAAAATAAGCGCAGCGGGAATAGGATCAGCAATAAATGCTTATGATCCTGAATTGGTTACTATAGGTGGATCAGTATTTTTAAATAATGTTGATCTTTTATTAGATGAAATAAATAGACAAATTAGACAATATGTTATTAATAAAATGCCTAGGATAGTTCCTACACCATTAGGGCATGATATACCATTAATTGGGGCAGGTATACTGGCAAGCAATGAGGGTTCAATGGGCCTTTAAGAGATAAAGCAAGCAAATTTCTTCAGCTGGTGCATAGCCCCTTCGGATTTATGCCTTAAGAAACATATGCTATGCGACATAAATCGGATAAATATGGAAAGCTCACAATCGTGAGATGGTTTTACCCAAAATCTGTAACTTCGCTTTTTCCTTCAGATTTACAAAGAGTATCTGCCAGTTCCTCTCCGCTCTTGCTATAAAATATCCTTGAATTTTTCCTGTAATCAATATATTCAGGAAATGCCAGCATCAGCTTATCTGAGCTCATTCCTGATTCAGTTAGGGCATAGACAGGTTTACCCATTGAATATGCCATCATAATTTCAATCATAGTTCCAACACCCCCACCCAACGCAACAAGCGCATCTGCTGACCTTACCAGAGGAACTGACCTTGCCCTGTATTCCATTCCAGTTTTTACTTTAATTATACCATGTGGAACTTCAATATTCTCATTTTCAACAGGGAGGATAAGAATAACTTTATTCTGATTTTTTAATGCTTCATCTACAACAACCTTCATGAGCCCCCAGTATCCACCCAACAACAATACAGGGTCTTTACATTTACCATTTATATTTTTAATAAATGCGAGGCTTTCCATTTTAGCTGAACTGCTGGGATTTCCACTATGAGCGGCAATTGCAATCTGCATACTTTACCTTCATTTATTAAGCAAATAAACTATTCTAATACACTTTTCCGAAAACTTAGCTTTCAGGAAAAAATTTAATGAAATGATAGACAATTTCAAGATAAATTTCCTAAAAACTATCAAATTTTGAACTAAGCGGTAAAACATTAAGTGTTTAATATTTGTGCTGCCCATCTAAATGCATGTTAATAGATAAACCAAGGATAGTGATTACAGCACCAAACTCCAGTAGCGGGAAAACGCTTGCTACAATGGGTATAATTTATGGACTTAGGACAAAGGGGTACAAGGTTCAGCCATTTAAAATAGGGCCTGATTTTATAGATCCTTCATATCTTGAGTCAGTATCGGGCGTTCATGCAATAAACCTAGATCTATGGCTCATGGGAAGATCTGGGCTGCTTCGTGCTTTCTCAAATGGTTGTATCAAGTCAGATGTATGTGTAATCGAAGGTGTCATGGGATACCTTGATGGTGCTTATACTACAACCGACAAATTTTTTGGAAGTACTTATAGAATTTCACATATTTTAAAGTCGAACATAATAGCAGTAATTGATATCTCAAAAACTGCACAGACTACGCTTGCAATTGTGCTTGGATTGGCGAAGTTTTCACGGGGAAAGATAGGCATTATATTGAATAGGGTAGCCAATGATGGTCATGCAGAATATGTAAAGCAAGCAGTAAACGGATACAGCAATATAGTGTATCTAGGACATATTTATGAAGATAAATCCTTGGCTCTTGAAGAAAGGAAACTGGGACTAGTTCCTACATCAGAAAGAGCTATTAATGCAATTAATATTAGCAAGAAGGCTTCCGAAAAAATAAACATTGATGCTGTAATAAGTTTGATGCGCAGGGACCTTTTGAAAGTTAGGAACCAGCAGCAAGTTCAAAGAAATTCGCAAATTAAAATTTCCGTAGCGCTTGATGAAGCCTTTAACTTTTACTATTGGGATTCAATATATGCTTTAAAGGTTCATGGTGCTGACGTAGAATATTTTAGTCCAGTTAATGATGTGCCACCATCTGAGAGCACTAATGGGATAATAATAGGCGGTGGATTCCCTGAGCTTTTCGCCAACAAACTTAATAAATCCAGATCTACCATCAAGTTTCTGGGCGGGGCTTCTGCAAACGGAATACCGATTCTTGCTGAGTGCGGTGGCTTAATGTACCTCACGAAGGGAATTTATGATTCAAACAAGTTTTACCGATGGGCTGGTATTTTCGATGCAAAGGTAAAAATGACAGATAGACTCACAATAGGTTACTCTGAGTTAGATACTAAAATGGATAATCCAATATCGTCGAGGGGACAACAAATAAAAGGTCATGAATTTCATTATTCTAATCTGGTTGAAGTTTCAATGGACCAGAATTTAGCTTTTAAGGTTATTCGGGGTTCAGGAATAGATGGACTAAGTGACGGATTATTATCCTATAATTCAATAGGGATATATTCACACTTGCATCTGGGTTCCAATATCAATGCGCTACAAAAATTCCTCAATATTTGCTCTAAATCAAACAGAAGATGAAAATTCCCTATTAGCTGCGTCTACTGCTGATTCTATATCAACTTTTATGCCAAAATTATTCATTGCGGCAGCAAGGGCAGTTATTGCCTGAATTACAAAATTTTTCCTGGCAGTATAACCCATGTGCCCTATTCTCATCACCTTATTGGCAAGAGACCCCCAAGAACCGGCCAGCATAATGCCCAGCTTTTTCCAAGTAAAATCAAGCAATGAGATTGAATCGTAGGGTGAATAAAACGCTGATACAGTTGGTGCTGCATAATTTAAATTCTTTACAAATGGAGCAATATTCATAGCCTTTAATGCACTGAGGGTCGCATTTCTGCTTTCCATATGTCTTCTATAAACATTGTCAAGCCCTTCAGAATAAATCATATCTATTGCAGTTTTAAGGGCAATTATGTCGTTTGCGGACGGGGTATAGGGAAACATTCCTTTGTTTAAATTTTCATCCCAGACGTTAATATTCATGTAGTAACCTCCATAATTAACATTTTTTATTTCTGATCTTGCTTTATCACTTACAGCAACGATAGCGAGCCCAGGTGTTGAACTGAAAGCCTTTTGACTGGCCATCAGGCAGATATCTACTCCCAGCTTCTTACAGTTTACCGGTAGCCCTCCAGCGGCTGACACCGCATCTACAATAAAGAGTGCATCACTGTCTTTGACGATCTTAGATACATCATCAATTGGATTCATTAGTCCTGCTGGCGTTTCTACATAGACAAAGGTAACTGCTTTATACCTACTTCCCTTCAGGTCACCTATTTTTGAAGCATCAATAGGTTCATCATAAGGACCTTTAACTGTAGTAACTTGGGCGCCATATGACTTGGCCAAGTCGGCAAATGATTCTCCAAAAATCCCATTTGATATTGAAAGTACCCTATCGTCTTTTTTAATTACATTTGCGATGGCAGCCTCTAAACCCAACATTCCTTCACCACTCATTATGTAAATGCTTCCATCGTGGTTGATCATTTTTTTTATGCTTTCAGTTAGGTCATTGTAAATTTTAAAAAAAGATTGATCCAAATCAGGGTTAATGCTTTTTAGCATTGAATGTAATACTTCATTGGGAATTTCTGTAGGTCCCGGCGTCAATATAACCATTTTTAAATTTCACCATCTTGTGTTGTTTTTACCATCATAATTCCTTTACTCTATCTTTAATACCAAAACCTGTTTTTTTCTTTAAATACAAATTTCTTAAATAATAATACATAAATGCTCCAGCGAACACACCTGAAATTACTAGCATTGAAGTTATTGACATTAAACCTAGCTGTGGATAAATAATATAGAATGTAGCTATTACGGCATTAAGCAGAAACCCTATCATTGATGCGATAAAGACACTTGTCTTCTTTTCCCTGATAGAAATTAGCATGCCTGAAATCATTGATAACATCCATGTGATTTGCGTTGCAAAAACCACTGATACAAAATATGGACCTATCGATGGTGTAAAAATTATTAATGTAAGCCATACTAGAGAAACCAAAAAATCAAACACCAGTGAATAAACTGGGCTATGGCTTCTATCATAAACAGTTGCCAATTTGAAGGGCAAAATGCCGTCTAGCGACTGCGCAAGCACTATTCTGCTAGAGCCAATCATTATCGCTACCATTACCTGGAACATGGATAAAGCTGCACCAATTATGAGCAGAGTGTATAGTATTGGGTTTGGCCTCAAAAGCGCTATAAGTGCAGTATAATAAGGTCCACCTATATTTCCAAGCATGCCTGTAAGATTGCCATTATACCATAATTGTGAGAGCTGTGTCATTTTAGTATACCCAATGGCCGCTTTTAATCCTACCCATATGGATATAACGTAAATTACATTAAGTATTACAGCGCCAATCATAGCCAAAGAATATTTTCTTAAATTTTCAACACCTGATAATTCTTCATTGTTAAGCACTGACCACATACCATATCCTACAGCTCCCCAGCTAAGTGACCAGGTGCCTATGGTATTAAACCAGTTAATTTTACCCATAGCAGGCGACCAAGAATTAATTCCATGATATGCTGCATATCCAAATAAAATGATAATTGCAGATAAACCGCCAATTATCATAAAAATAAATATTAAATATTGAATTTTTATATAGAATCTCAAACCTCTCAATGATATTAAAAACGCTATTAAAAGCAGAAACACCGTTATTAGAAATACAAAATAATCCGAACGCATCGCATTATACAGGCTTGAAAAAATCCAAAACTTGTACGATTGTGACATGAAATACAGATATGGTAGCAGTAACGCATCAACAATATAATATCCAAACCATGCAATGAAAAATAGCTGCCATATAACCCATCCTGTAAAGGTGGATACAAATCCTATAGCAGGGTGCAGAGACCTACTCTGAAATATATAATCACCACCAGCCCACGGATAGGTTTTGCTCATATAGGAATATGTTAAAAAGAATGGCACTGAAACTAGTGCGAGAAGCAAGGTTCCCAATACTATGCTTCCTCCACTAAATGCTACTGGTTGAAACATATAAAGAAGAAACCACATCATAGAAAATAGAGAGATGGTCAATGAATTATACATAAATACATCCTTAATTTTTAATGCTTTTACTAATCCAGAGGTGTTCCTTTTGAACATGTGCGCATACCAGTTAATACTATATTTAAATATTGGTTTATATATAAATTAAATTGATATGTTCAAATGTTATGTGTGCGGAAAAATTCAGAGTATGAGCGGTCAATGTTTGTCCTGTGGTAGCTTGACCGTTTATTATCCTGAAAATGATGAATTAAAAAAAATAGGCCATAGCGGTATAAACGTCAATGGTATATGGAAATACAGTAATCTGCTACCTAAAGTGGAAAAAATTATAACATTGGGGGAGGGCAACACGCCCTTAATTTATTCTGAGAAAATTAAGAATATGTTAAAAGCAGGCTCAATTATGATAAAAAACGAGTCAGTAAACCCAACAGGTTCATTTTTAGATAGGGGGTCTTCTGTAGCAGTTAGTTATACAGTTTCAAACAAGTATAAAGGTATAAAGTGCTTTTCATTAGGCAATCTTGGGGCTTCACTTGCAGCTTATTCTGCAAGGGCCGGCATTCCATGCGCAGTTTATGCAACAAGAAAGCTCATAACAGGAAAGCTTTACCAAACAATGTGTTATGGAGCTTCAGTAGTTTTTTACGAGGAGCAACAGAATATCGAATCATTAAAAGCACAGGAAGGTCAATATATTACTGGCGAAAGTGACACGATTTTTTTATCTGGACTTAAAACAATCTCATATGAAATTTTTGAACAGACATCAGAACTTCCTGATTATATATTTGTGAGTGTGGGTGAGGGG
>JBMFVR010000058.1:0-8145 GCA_049965895.1 Nitrososphaeria archaeon
GCGATAAATACCTTTGGCTAAATCAATACGAAAATCAGTTTAATCCAAAAGCTCATGCAGAGAGTACAGCGGCGGAAATAATCGCTCAAACAAAAATGATAGATTCGGTTCTTACTGGCATAGGCACCGGTGGCACATATGTGGGTCTAAAAACTGCATTAGAAGGCCATGGAATTAAGGTCATTGGAATACAACCACAGCCAAATCACAAAATACAGGGATTGAGAAATTTAAACGAATCGTCGCTTATGCCTGCAATACTTGAAAGAATTGGAGCAAAAGCTGATGATTTTATTCAAGTTAAAGACGATGATGCATTTAGATGTGTTAAAGCCATATATGAAAAGTACAATCTGCTTCTGGGCCCATCTTCGGGCGTCACTTGTCATCTTGCCATTGAACGTGCAAAAAAAGGTAAGAAGCCGCTTGCAATATTAGCCGATACAGGCCAGAACTATGTGAACATGTACCAGAAGATGAATATAATAAGCAGTGAACCTGATTTTAGTTTGATGTATGATAAGAACAAGCTGGCAATTAACTAGCTATTAAAAAATCCTCCAGTGTGAATTCTACTGTCGGAATTATGCCCAGAGGTTCAAGCACGGTTCTTGCAGCTGATATTGCCAGTTTTGCATACTTTCTCCAGTCATACCGTTGATCACGTTTTACAGAAACACCGCTGGTTAATATTGTGTACCTTACGGCATCACCCTTCTTGGCACCTAAAAGAATTGCCGCAATTTTCTGCGGTACATTTGATATATATTTATCAGGATCCTTGCCGATTATTTTTTCAAACATTAGCAAATTATCAGGAATACTGCCTTCCCTAAGTTTAACTATAAAACTGGAAAGCATTTCAGAACTTACTCTTCTGGCAATCATCTTTATTTCCTTTATGTTCCCTGAATCATAAATTTTTTCTATAAGATTTTGCTGAAACGTTCTTATGGCTTCAGGCACATCGTTTCTTCTAGCCTCTATGCCCCTGCTGTCAATTAGCCCCTCTTCGGTTATGCCAAAGTACCTTTTTACCGCTGCTGTTCTGTTATCGCCTTTTTTGGTAATAAATGCGATCACCCTAAAAAGCTTATCAAGCGATACTGGTAGTCCGGTTTCTTGGGAAATAATATGGGAAAGGGTTTCATAATCCTCCCTTTTTGCTCCATCCTTTTTTACGAAAAGTGAATCAACATCACCGTAAATTACCTCATAGCCTAGATTCTCCGCTATGCGCTTTGCTTTAAGTATGATATCTCTGGAAATTCTGTTTATTTCTTCAAATGCAAAGTGATTGCCGAACCTGTTTCTAGAACATCCTGATATGCCGTACTCACTCACCAGCAGTAATTTAAGCGAGTCTGAACGGGCCTTGCATATGGCCCTCAGCCTTTGATCATTGATCAGCTTTATTGAGTGCTTTAGCTCGAGCCTGCGTTCCAGCCATGGCTTTATCACCTCTGGCAGCAGCCAACCGTGGCCACTATAACTTATTCCCTCTTTTATAATTATGTTAGGATATTCTGAATCAAAATCTATCACTCCAACATTTTCAAATACACCTGCACTTTTTGGTGGTATTGTATATCCTCCTCTATCCCGCGCTAGAAAGTTCATCATATCCATTAATGGTTCTTCCGCATGAAATGCAGGAACCGCAAATCCCCTAGAAATAAGTGTGAAGGCATTCCTAGAATCTATTATTCTGTTGCTGCTCCACCTTGCAGCTAGGCCCAGTGGCAGAAAAGCGAACCTAGCCCTTTCTATCAGTGCTGCCAAGCCAATTTCACTACACTTGAACCAGCTGGCACGCTCATCCAT
Organism: Nitrososphaeria archaeon; assembly: GCA_049965895.1. Lineage (GTDB taxonomy): Archaea > Thermoproteota > Nitrososphaeria > Conexivisphaerales > UBA164 > KM4347-05. The sequence goes on from JBMFVR010000058.1 coordinate 1,825, forward strand.
CAATATTCTACCTGCACATGACCCCTGAGCATAATCAACCGGGTCACTGCTCTTCCTCTTCCAGCATGGCCCACCACATATAATATCATTGGACAGGTCGAATGGTGGTGGATATGCATCGTACCTGTCTTTTACAGGCAAAATATACATCTTTTCATCATTAATTAGAAAGTTAACGACACTGCCAGGCTCTATGTTGAGCCTATTAAAGAGAAATTTCTGAACTGGCAGGAGGTCAGAATCATAAATTGAAAGTATTCTTGGATCATGCCTAGCTACCCTAAGCATATTTTTATAATCTTTCCATTCAGGTTCTACTATGATCATAGTTCTGCGTTCAGGATAATCTATAGGAAACAGCCTTTCGACATAATGTGCCCTGGTTATTTCTGAAATATCGTAAAGTACCTCAGAATTTTTATCTCCTGCGTCTATCAGAAAGTATGGATTATAATTTTCGATATGCCTATAGAATGTTTTATCTTCGCCCATTATCCACACATATATATTTCCATTTGAAAAGTAAACGTCAAATAGCCAGCCATGTTGCACATCAACGCACCCCGCCCTTCAGCTCTTCAAGCTCTTTCTTGGTCTTTGACAGTTCCTTCATCAAATAAATCACCGCCACAAGCACCATGGAATCTGACACTTGGGGCAGATTGAGTGCTGACATAGATGCAGTTTCTGGGCTCCAGGCAAGCTCTATAAGGTCTTCCAGTGCTCTGTCATTTCCATTCCTGAGCAGAGGCTCAAAGTCCCTCCTTAAAGCTTCAATGTAGTCTTCATACCTTTTCCTAAATGAATGTGTCAGCCTGCCCATTTTATCCCACCCGACCATGAGCTGCCGCTGCACCGGCTTCAAAAAATAAAATGTTGCTCCACCTTTTGCCCTTTCCACGGCAATCATGTTACTGCACATGGATGCCATCATGGGGGTCACAAGTGGTGCACCTTCTTTGCAGTCAGTTATTGCCAAAAATGGTATGCTGGATTCTGCAGCAAGGCTTCTAAGCTTATAAAAAACTGTATCCGACACTTCTCTATCATTTAAAAATGAATACAAGCCATGAAGAATCAAGAGTCTGGACCCTTTTATATTCATGGCAGTTTTAACCGCACCTAGCAACCTCTGCGAACTATGGGCTGAAATCTCAATTATCGATTTAAATGTATCATTTACATCGATCCCGGCTGATTTTGCATAATATGCGAGAGCTTCTTGGTCTATGATGTTCCTTACAGAATAGTAATCAGTTGAATTTATGTAAATTACCTTACCAGCAGCAGACGCTGAAATCATGTAAGTTGCCATTATGCTGTCTGCAAAGCTGCCACACAGTATATATGATTGGCCATCAATCAAACCACCACCTATTACATCATCTATCCACGAGTTCGATATGAGCCTGTTTTCTCTGAGCTCTGATGCCCTAATCAATCATGATCATCCCCTTTATTAGCACAGGCTGAACACCTGACCAATATCATCATAACGTTTTTTTGTTAATGCAATATTTAACATAAGCAGCACATCAGGGGGGAGGGGGCAATCTAGTCAACATTTTTAATTTACTGTTGCACAGATTTTGTTATGGGCAAAAAAATATTTACTGACAGCAGCAAGCTGCTTCCGTCATATGTACCACAGGAGCTACCATACAGGGAATCGGCATTAACTGAACTTGAGAAATCGTTTGTTGACGCTGTAAATGAAGGAGGGTACAGAGTGCATCAGATAGTAGGCGATGTTGGTACAGGCAAGACAGCTACAATGCTGCGGTTTGCCCAGAACGCGGTTCATAAAATAAAAGGGTTAGATATAAGGTATGCATATATAAATCCAAGGCAGCATGGATCTAGCAGGTTGATGATTTTCAGGCAGCTGGCATACCAACTAGCACCTGAATCATATTCAACAAGTTTGAGTGCAGAAGAGTTGTTGCTGGAAATGCTCAGAGCGCTCGAAAGAAATGAAAGGCTAGGCATACTACTGCTTGATGAAATAGATTTTGCCCTTAAAAAGAGCAAAGAGCCAATTGTTTATAACCTGACCCGTCTGAACGAATCAATACCGTCAGGTAAGATAATGATACCTGCTGTAATCATAAGCTCAAGATCACTCAAGTTCAGGGACGAACTGGACAGAGCTGAACTGAGCTCTTTGGGAAACAAGGTAGTGGTTTTTGAACATTACAGTCCCAAGCAAGTCTTTGACATAATTTTAAAGCGGGCAGAAGAATCAATAACGCCATCAGCCTACGACGAAAAAACCATCAGATATATAGCAGATATATCATCACAGCCACCAGTTTATGGTGATATAAGGTATTCACTTGATATACTATTCAATGCTGGTATGCTGGCTGAATCCCAAGGTAGCGACAGCATAACTGTAGAACATATAAGGAGGGTTATAAGTGTCACCAGCCCGTCTATAACTCAGGAAGATCTTACGTTACTTGACATTGACCTCAAGATTGCATTACTGTCAGTTGTCAGGGCTCTGAAAACTGATGGGGAAACGTACACGTCGTTGGACAGGATAGTGGAGATGCAAAGAGAAGTATGCAGCGAAATCAATGCTAGAGCATACGAGTTAAAAGATTTTATCAGATACATGCAGGAGCTTGATGACCGTGGTTTGATCGACGTAAAAGGGGTAGCAAAAATTGGAATAAGTGGTGCGCCAGTTCAAAACTTGAACGATTTTCTTACTTACCTTATAAAGAGGCTTGATATAGATGGCGAGCAAAGTGGCTGAAATTGGTCTGGCAAGCAGGGGGAGGCTCAGAATTATAAGGGAGCTTTCGCTTACAGGGAAACCGCTTTCAACTTACATGATTGAAAAGAAAACAGGAATCAGAAGGAAGGCTGTTGCTTCTGATTTAAATGCATTGATGTCCATAAATTGGGTGAAAGAGATTGCAGGCAGAATAAAAAAATATGAGTTGAACCCGGAAAGCGGTGAAGTCATGGTAATCATCAAGGCATTGCATGATATAAATTACATTGAATAATTGGGCATCATATTTAAACAGCTATTGACTGCTCGATTTTTTCAAGGTCCACGTTTTCCGTTTTTTGATTGAACGTTCCAAACGCAATTAAAACCACCAGCATAACAGGCCCCATCAGTCCAAATGTCCTGATTATACCAATTAATCCGATAAGACTTGGAAAGATGAGTGTTCCAGCATATCCTCCCAGCCTGCCTGAACCAAACACTGCGCCACTGAGCAATCCCCTGTAAAGGGTTGGTGGTATTTCAAATGAATAAATGGAAATGCCAGTATATGCAACACCGCCAGCTCCCCAAACTGCGAGGACCCCTGCTGTCAGCGCTGAGTAACCTCTCCCGCCAAACACAAAGACCAGAACTGCAGCCAGTGCTGCAATAGTAGTACCAAAAATTATAAGGCGCTTTCTGCCAATCCAATCTACCAGCTTAAACGCTACAGCGCAGCCCAGCAAGTACATGACCCACTGTACGGCACCTATAAGCAGTGATTCATAACCAGGCAGCCCGTATATTTTAACAAGCAATGAAGGCAGATAGCTCGCAAATACAGCTAGGACCATTGTCCATACAAACAATCCAATAGAAAGTATTGCCGTCAAATAAATAGCTTTTCCACTTACGCTGCTTGCTAAATTGCCCGAAGAGTGCTGTTTTATCCATTTGAAACTTTCCTTTATTCTTCTTCTCAGTAAAAGCGTCAATATTGGAGGTATTGCGGCCAGTCCAAGTAGCGGCCTCCATGATTCTAAGCCGAAATTCAGCAGTGGTAAAGCAACTATCGTGGCAAAGGCAGCACCTATCGCCCACATAAGTGTCTGCGTTGAAAGTAAAGCTCCGCGTTCTGATGGCTCAGATCTTTCTGCAATGAGTGATCCGCTGGCCGGTATGTCGCCTCCAATACCTATTCCCACAAGAAATCTGCTAATTAGAAGCATCTGAATATTTACTGACAGAGCACTCAAAATAGATGATATGACAAAAAATATCAGGACATTCAACACTATTGCCCCCCTGCCTATTTTATCTGCTAGCCATCCGAAAACTATTGCGCCTATGACCGAACCTATGAACGGTGCTGAAACCAATGAACCTACTAGCAAAGAGTTCAATCTAAAGTATGGCACAATTGATAGGAGAGCACCGCTTTGAAGAAGAAGGGCAAATCCATCAGAAAATGAACCTAATCCAATTACCAGTGCTAAATACATATTGCCGGTTTTTATATTATTAAGTATTCTCATTTTTGAACTAGCTTTCAGTAATGTTATAAATATATTTATTCAAAAGTTTGAACAATTTTTTGATCAATTCAACTTTAAATGGTTTGCTCAAACTGTTCTGAACTATTCATTTGGTTGTAAATTGACAGAAAATTGCGGAAGATTTACGACAGATTAAAAGCATAATGTCCTACATTGATAATAAATTATAGTGGATCTGATGGTTAAATAAGTTACTCAATGATGTTAGGGACTTGCTGCTTATGTTGTTAGCGGCTGTTATCTCTCAGCTCTGTTTAAATTAACGTTTATTGCCTTCTCCAAGTTCCCGCAGTTTCATTATAAGGCTGCCAGTTTTGTTTGTAGTACTATCTAAAGATCAGCGCTTTCTAGCGCTAATCTAGTAATAGTTATTTTAGCCAGAATTTGATAATATGCCCATGGAAAAGGCAATAAGGGAACCCATTGTAGTAGTGCTGGGGCATGTTGATGCTGGCAAAACATCGCTTCTTGATAAGCTCAGAGGGACTGCTGTTCAGCAAAAGGAAGCTGGAGGTATAACCCAGCATATAGGCGCAAGCTTGTTCCCAAGTGATGTTCTGATATCCATGACAGGTGGATTACTTAAAAAGTATAGGATAAATGTTGAAATCCCAGGTGTGCTGTTCATTGATACGCCAGGTCATGAGGCGTTTTCAAACCTCAGATATAGAGGCGGTTCAGCAGCAGATATCGCCATAGTTGTGGTTGATATAACAAAAGGTATTGAAAAGCAAACCGTAGAAAGTATAAATATCTTGAAAAACAAAAGAGTGCCGTTCCTCATAGCTCTTAATAAGATTGACCTTATTGCTGGATGGCGGTCTAATGTAAGAATTTCCCTTGAAGAAAGTATAAAATCCCAGGATAGTGCTACCCAAAAACTCCTCGATGAAAGAATTTACACGGCTGTTGGGCAACTTGCTCAGATGGGTTTTGATGGGGAAGCTTATTATCGTATAACTAGTTTTACAAAACAGGTAGCCATGATTCCTGTAAGTGCTTCAACCGGAGAGGGGATACCTGAGTTGCTAACAGTTATGTTGGGGCTTGTTCAGAATTTTATGAAGGGTAAACTTGCATTTAGGAGAGAACCGGGACGTGGTATAATACTGGAAGTTAAGGAGGAGGAGGGAATGGGTACTATTTTTCATGTAATTCTTCTTGGTGGCGTACTATCAGTTAATGATAAGGTCGTAATAGGGACTTCCCATGGTTCGAAGGTTACAAAAATAAAGGGAATATACCTGCCCAAACCTCTTGACGAAATGAGAGATCCAAGAGATAAATTTAAATCTGTAAGGGAGGCAGAAGCTTCATCCGGTATAAGTGTACTTGTCTCAGACCCTGAAGAAATAGTGGCCGGTGCACCGATATATGTAATAAAAAATGATAGTGATGCGCTAACAGCTAAGAAGGAAATCGAAGAAGAACTTAAGCAACTGGTAATCAATAACGACCAACTTGGTGTAATAGTTAAGGTAGATGCCTTGGGCTCCCTAGAGGCAATGTCATTTCTTTTAAAACAGGCTGGAATTCCAATACATTATGCAGAGGTTGGGCCAGTCACAAAAAAGGACATAATTGAAGCTGAGCTTGTAAAGGAGAAGGATAAGTACCTAGGAGTGATACTTGCGTTTAATCAAAAAATACTTGTTGAGAATCCCACCGTGCAAATTTTTTCAGGTAAAGTGATGTACGATATAATCGAATCTTACCAGAGAGCCATTGAGGAGCAAAAGGAAAAGGATCTACATGTAAAGCTAGAACAGATAACCTATCCGGCAAAATTTCAGGTAATAAAGGGTTACGTTTTCAGGAGGAGTAACCCGGCAATATTTGGTATTAGGGTGATTTCAGGAAGGCTTAAACCAAAAGTGAGAGTGATGAATGGCCAAGGAAGGGAAGTTGGAGACATTGAGCAGATTCAGGTACAAGGCGAAACGGTTCAAGAATTAAAGAGCGGGGAGGAAGCAGCAGTTTCAATAAGGGATATAACGGTTGGGAGACACATAAGGGAGGACGAAGTTCTATATACAC
>JBMFVR010000059.1:0-8082 GCA_049965895.1 Nitrososphaeria archaeon
ATTCTGCATCGGCCTGTGGCACAATCTATTCAACTTTGATAGATGAGCATGCTAGAATAGTGTCCCACACTCGGTCTGTCCAAAAAGCATATATATAGAGGAATGGGGTGTAATCTGGAGTGAGAAATATGGCAAGTGAATCACAACCTGAAAAGGAAGAAAAAAGGGCTTATCCGCCAAACAACATATTCATAGGAAAGAAACCGGTGATGGTGTATGCACTTTCTGCGCAGCTTCAGCTCACCCAATATCCGGAAATTGTTCTCAGGGCAAGGGGTAGATCAATTTCAAGAGCTGTTGATGTGGCAGAGGTACTAGTTCACAGGCTTGGCCTCGACTCATATGAGATTGGTCCAATAACCATTGGGACTGAGACCGTAGGAGAGGGAGAGGAGAAGCGTAACGTTTCTACAATTGAAATAATAGTTCAGAGAAAGAAGAGTAAGTAATCAAGAATAACTACCCCCATTTTTTATTTTACGATTTTTATTTTAAATTATTGATATATTGAATTAAATGGTATTGCATTTTGCAATAAAATTATATCCTTCACCATTATCCTGAGCGATGATCCGATGCTTCCTCCACCAGCATAAACAAATTCATCTGCAGAAAGAGATGAATCTATTAGTGTCTTTATTTTGGCTTTATGCCCCACGGGGGGCAGAGTTCCTGCCTCATAACCTGTGATTCTCCTTACTTCATCCTTTGAAGCTAACCTCAATTTTTTTGTCCCAAGATCCTTGGCCAGCTTTCTCTGATCTACCCTTTTATCCCCCCTAAGAATAGCGAGAATCGCATCTCCCTCAGAAGTTATGAAGAGAACTGATTTGACTATTTTTGAAATGTTAATGCCAAGTTCCCTGCTGGCTTCGTCAGCTCTGTATGAATTCCCATGCTTTATTATTTTATATTTAATACCGTTGCTATCCAGAAACCTGCTCAGGTCATTTTCTGTATACATATGATTATATGATTACATAAAAAATTTAAGCTTTAGGACGCTTGTTATAATTCTGTTCAGATAACTACATTTTTAATTTCTAAATTTTGAAGGATCAAGGAAATCGGACGGCATTGAGTATCTGAACTGCATTGTAAAAGGGTTTCACTGAGAAGGTTTTAGGTATGAAGCGTCTATTGTCACCTGTATCTGTACTGGTGTATCGAGAAGCATTATTGAAGCTTCCCTTTTGTCCTTATCAAATCTTACTATTTTAGCTTTCATACCCTTAAATGGCCCATTTATAACTTCCACTACATCATTCTGATTAAACGAAATTTCCACTTTGCTGACCTTTAGCATTGATTGAATTTCACTATTACTCAGGATTCCCGGCAGCTGTGACCTGACATTTTTAACGTCATTGATCAATCGGCCAACAGATCCTGGATTTTCAGATTCAATTATAAGATAGCCCTTCATTCTATCATTTACTATTATGGAATATATAGGTAATTTCTGCATCTCAGCTTTTTTCATAAGCGATGATGCCACTGCCTTTTCTTGCCCGCCAACTACCTTAACCACATAAAATTTACTACTCATTACCTGACACTCAGCCAAAATGCCGCAAGGTGAATCAGCAGACCCACACCGCCAATTAAAAATAGCGCAAGAAGAAACAATTTTAGATAGCCAGAAAGCTCATTCCAGCCAGATTTGTGACTGTACCTAAGCAGGTTTCTCACTGATTTAATAAAATTCATTATACCCATTTCTGTCACGATATCCTACTATTGTGATTTAAGCTTTATGGTACTCCTGCGCGTATGCTTTCTCCAAAATCTTCAGCTAACTTTTAGAATGTTTTTAATAAGTTAATGAAAAAAATTACGTTGAATTTGTTACCAAGATGTTTGTAGTTTATTATATTCAAAAACTATCGCTTTTAGCTGATCACCGTTACGCTTTAAAATTTCTGTTCCCATAAATCATTTAATCAACAAAAAATCAGATAATTGCAAAGAAAGGTAAGGCTTAGGCATGTTTGAAAAAATTTGAAGTTAAGGCGTTAAAGAACCACCATAGCACATACATCCTTGAAAGGCTCATAAGGGTGTTTTTATCGAGGCAAAATGGTTCACTAACTGTGCTCAGGTACCATTCAATGCAGATTACAGGACCAAGAGCGTGAGGGTCAAGCCGTTGACAGCTTCGAATAGAGGGAGATAAATGTCATGTCAAGCCAGATGAGGCAGGGAATTTTGAATGGTTTAAAGATGGACATATTAATTAAACCTGAGCAGGACCAAGAAGGAGGGATCAAGAAGGTACGGGATGCTTCTTGCAAGAAGGAATATGGGCATTTGATAAACGAGAAGATTGATATAGTGAACAAAATTGGCTCGTGCCTTGTCAACAACTTCTCACTAGTCAGCTTCCAGAATGACAGTGTGCACTCCTGGTCAAAACGTTTTGGCAGGAGGGTGCAGAATAGCTAAACTGAAAACATTGTTGAACAGGCATAAAAACACCTACGAAATTGACAGGTACTATGTATTAACCCAGGAATGTTCCAACTGCCACGGGCTCAACAAAATCCCTCTCGGTCAGAGTGCAAGTTCTGCGGACTGACAATCGACAGGGATTAAGCAATTTGCAAAAGGCTCTGGGTACAACCTTAATGCTATGGATGACGAGACCACCACAGTTATGCTTAGGAGTATTCCGCACGCGGCATCATCGATGAAGCGGGACGCGCTCAGCTTTACCTGGGTGTAGTTCACTGAGGGTTGGCAGGTATGCCAATTTCCATTATTTTAAGTTCACCCACATGTTCCTTGCTCAACAGAAGGCCAGGTTTCGCATCATGAAATGTTATCGTAAGATCCGCGGATACAGTATGCGCAGCGGGTTTCCCGGTATCGGGATCTAGCCCTGATGGAACGTCCACAGCAACCACAAAAGCATTTGAAGAATTTATCATATCTATGACGCTGCTGTACGGTTCTGAAATTTCACCCCTTATTCCGGTTCCAAATATTCCGTCAACGATAACTTCACAGCTTGATAATTCTTTTGCATTGGGTGGTCTTCTTATCACAGGAACCAACATTTCTGCTAGCTTTAACATAAGAGTGGGGTTGTCGCCCTTAACAGTTCCAGAGACAAGGTATATTTCGACGCTGTAGCCTGTAAGGATAAGGTGTCTTGCGGCTACAAGAGTGTCCCCCGCATTGTTACCTGAACCGCAGATCGCACATATTTTACCACTAACTTTTGGATCAAACCTTTCCCATATTGACTGTGCCACTGACCTACCTGCATTTTCCATCATCAGCGTCGTCGAAAAACCCGATTCAGAGGCCCTTTTTTCTATTTCCTTCATTTGGGCACTTGTTACTGTCATGAGTTAACATCTAACATGATAGGCTATTAAATTTAATGCAATTTTAAACTGAAATTTTGCCATATGCTCCCTCGCCAAACATTTCATTTATAACCTTCTCTACTTCCTGCTTCACCTCCTTGCGTGAATATATCCTTAAAATGTTATAGTAACCCATTATATTTTCTAGAACTGGGAGGTCGTTTATTGATAGCCCCTTGGCATTTTGCCCCTTTGTTATTACGTACAAATCTCTCAACTCCTCTCTCTGAAAGGTTTTGGGAACTGATGGCACAGTTGGAAGGTCTATAAACACCGAGCCCTGTTTGGCACCAGCCTTTTCCTCTATCTCAGAAGCCAACTGATTCCTCAGATTCTGATGGTTAAGCAGCTTTTCAAAGAACGCATCTCGCCCTATAAACGATGCTTCGTACACTAGCTTGACAAGCCTCCTTGAAAGGTAATCCCTTATTAGTTCCTTGGCTGGTTCAATGCCATTCTGCTCGGACATGAGTATTTTCTGTATAAGATAATCGTCAGTCAATTGCAGGTAAGAACCCAGATCCTTTGGGTCTGCAAACCCTAACACAGAATCAGCTATGTCAATGGCTCTCATCAGCATTGAATCTGCCCCTCTTGCTGTTTTGTGGAAATAAACTTCCTTGAACATTTCATACCTAGCAATCGTCATTCCTTCAAATGCAGAAACCGCATCCTTTTCTATCGCAAGCTGATCCTCATAAACGTGCATCGAATCTATTATTTTAATAACATTTAACCTTCCAAAAAGAGCCCCTGTGTAGTATGAATCCCTCTGGATGTAGTCCATAAGGTCCGCGCTCAGAGGACCTGCTATTATGGCCCTCATATATGGCTTATAATTTCCCATGCCCCGTGCTAGCTCTGAAATCTCACGAGGGTCATATCCATGCTTTTTTAGTGCATCACCTATCCCCGTCTCCGCAATAACCCTTTGTGTTATGTCTTCATGATTGGAACCGTACTTTTTTGAAATTATATCTTCGAATAGATGAGAAAATGGACCATGCCCTGCATCGTGCAGCAGACCACCTATTTTCAAAAGCTGAACCTCATCGTCCCCTATGTATCCCTTATCCTTTAATTCAGTGCCCATCACAGCTGCCATGTGCATCGCGCCTAGAGAATGCTCAAATCTTGTATGGTTTGCGGCCGGATAAACCAAAAATGCAGAAGAAAGCTGTTTTATTCTTCTTAATCTTTGAAACTCAGGCGTATCCACTATATCCCTCTCAATGTCATTTAATTTTAAAAGTCCATAAATTGGATCCATTATTTCTATTATCAATTTATTTATTTTTTGGAACTATAATTATAAAAGCTTTTTATTAAAATTAAAAACATTGATCCTCTGAATATTTTAACTTCCCTGCCACAAACATACGATATGCTAAACGTGAAAGCTCATCTGCCCTGCTGTTGAGTTCTCGTGGAACCCATTCAAACTCCACAGAGCCCATTTTCCCTGCAAGTTCCCGGGCTTTGATGTAAAGTGGGAACAACCTTCTAGATTTAATTTTATATATCCCCAATAATTGGCTTATCACAAGCTTCGAATCTCCCCTAACCTTAGCCGAACTGATACCAAGCTCAATTGCCATGCTAAGGGCACAGATGACCCCCATATATTCGGCTACGTTATTTGTGGCATTGGGACTCCATGGCTCAGCCGCTAGCCCATAGCCCTCCTTAACCATTATTGAATTATTTTCAGAAATCGTGTATCCATAAGTGGCTATACCCCGTGGATTTACCGGTTCAGTTAGACCATCAAAATATATAAAAATCAAAATCCAAAGAAGTCCTCTATTCTTGATGCACCAGTGATCTCTTCAAAGCTAAATCCGAGCGCATCAAGAAGCTGTTCAAATGTACTATTCATAAATTCAATGTATTTATCAACATCAATTTCCTCCTTTTTAGCCATCTCAACTGGTTTCACGCCGTCCCTACTAACTGTCTTGACATATTCAATAATGTCGCCGGCCTTTATCTCCCTCTTTTTACTCAGCAACTGAGCTGCCTTTACATGCTGTGGTGTAGTATCTGTATAATCATCAAGTGATTTGTTCATCATCACCCTGAAGGCTAGGTCTTCAAGTGGTACGCTTCTGTTTTTTAAGTCAAGGTATGCCTGTCTGATCCTCTTCCTGATCTCTTCCTTTGCGGCTTCAAAATCCGATTGTGTTTTGACCTGGCTCAGTATCTGTATTATATCATAAAACACCTTTTTGATAAAGCCTGGCGTGTGGCTCTTTTTTCCTGAAAGCCCCTTTATCTCAACGGAACCATCTTCATATACGCCTATATAGTTCTTTTTTCTCTGACTGAATGCAACGTACCTATACCTTTTATCTATTTCCAGATCAATCCCAAGCGAATCCTTGGCCCAGTCTACAATTTCCGTTATCTGGTTTTCAGTAGGGCTCTTAAGGAACAGGCTGTCAGTGTCACCGTAAACGACAGGTATTCCTAGACCAGTTGCTTTTTCAATAGTTTGCTGAATGGAATAGCGCCCCAGAGCTGTAGTGGACTCAGCTACAGGAAGACAGTAGAAGGGAAAGTTTTCGAAGCCCATTACCCCATACGAAGCGTTTAAAACAACTTTAAGTGCCTGAGATATAACATTATAAAATTCCTTTTCTTCTCTGGTTTTTGACCTCTTTGCAAGGCGTTTAAAATAATTAACCCTGATATCCCTCAGAGCGCCTATTAGCAGGGAAGTCATGCCTCTGTTTTTTTTACAAACCCAGTATGATGTGTTTGGCAGAATGTTTGTTTTACATTCTTCGTGTGGGCACTTGACAGTTTCATAGCTCAGATTGTAGACCTTTATTATACTGGGGTACAGGGAGGCAAAGTCCAGAACTACGACTTTAAAGTGAACACCTGGCGTTGGTTCAATAACAAAACCGCCAAGGTATTTTTTGCCCTTTATTATTGCCCTGGATACGGCTTCACTTCCCTTTGCTTCAATTTCCTCCTTTCTGGGAACTAGGGCATTGACCCTTCTGTGCTCATATATCAGCATGCTCCTTATCCAGTTTGATACACTCAATCTTGATGTGTCTTCAATGTTCATTCTAGCAATTCTTGAAAGAACTGCAAGCAGCCTGATAAGGAGGTCACTGTCAAAGGTGGTTAGGTTCAGGGTTAGCTTTGAATCGACATAATTGTAATATGCAAGTTTGATCATCGGAAGGTCATTAATTGCTTCCTCAAGGGCAACCTTTTCCTCACCCAACAGGGCTTCACTTATGGCATTAAGCGTGTGCTCTGAATACTTATTGCTAAAAGCGTATCCCTGTATTGACCTGTTGTTAAATGTCTTATAAAGATCAATATGTATTGCATGAACAAATGTAGCCATCTCCCTCTGTAAAATTATTGGAATAGCTTCCTTTGGGATCTTTAATGCAATTGCCCTGTGATAAACGTATGGTAGATCGAATGAATCTCCGTTAAATGTGAGAATTACTGGATAATTTAGGATATCCTGGAAGAATTCTATGAGCAGCTGCTTTTCATCATCATAAACCCTGTATTTGACATCCTTTGGAAATTCGTTTTGATCTCCCTTTTGAACATCATCCCTGTTCAACACAAAAACTTCAGATAGATTGTCATTTCCTACAAGAGAAATGCTGATAATTTGTTGAGTGGCGGTTTCAGCATCTGGCAGCCTGTTTTCAGTCTCAGATAGCACCTCTATATCTATTGCGGCCCTTTTGATGAACGGTATTGGCTGTGAGAGCAGTCCTGCAAATTCATATATGTACTTTTTAAGGAAATCATCTGAATTGGCCAGGGCTTCTTGTAGCGCATTCTGCATTTCGCCTGAAAGGTAATTGCTTACTCCTGACATGCTGTTTTCGTCAACCTTCAAGTAAGTTCCCGGTATCAATCCATTATCGTATATGTAGTTTTCATAATACTTGATATCTGCTTCATAGCATTCTTCGACATTCCTTATGCTCTTTTCACCTGGATGGCCACCTATTGCAAGTGGATCAGTAGTAATTATCTTTGAAACGGTTATGGTTTTGTCAGTAAGAGGGTCCCATTTGCTTACTTTCTCTATTTTTATCACATCGCTCCTTTTTAACAGATAAGAAAGCTCTTCCGGCGTCTTCCTGCTGTAGCAGTAAGGCCTGTGTCCAGTTTTATCATAATAATAGTAAACTTTTTGACTTGAAGGATCAAGCAGTTTCAAAAAGGCTATTCCCTTTTCCCCGTTATAACCAGCCCCAAGTAAAAACCCGTTTTCTAACCTGTTAACATCCTTTACAGCTTCATCCAAAAACAGAGATAGTTCAGATACAGACATAGTTCTGCAAATTATCCTGCGGCATCATAATTAACCTTTGTGCTGAACCCATTCATTTATTTTTGTTAAGGGAATTCGCTTCCGGCCAGCTTTGCCTGCAGTGCTCTAAAAACCTCGCCTGTCCTTAGAGCCGACATGCCACATATTTCTCCAAGGATCTGCACCTGAATCAGGTAGTCGGGATCCTTCATTTTAGCCTTTAGACCAATCATCCGCTGGGCAACAGCGTTTATAACTTCGCCCCAAGTTAGCTTCGTTCTCCTGAGCTCCGCCTCTATTTTATATGTTGATCCTAAAGGTATATCTGATAAAAGCTTATCTGCAACAATTCCCATGTTTTCGATCGTTGATGTGCAACTGTACTTGATCGGTATAAATCTGAGC
>JBMFVR010000060.1:0-7921 GCA_049965895.1 Nitrososphaeria archaeon
TAACTTTCTTTATATAGCTTATGTTTTGTCCTCCCTTTCCTATTGAAGCACCCATGCTCCCCTTATCAACCACTATTATGGTCCTATTGAACTTTTGATCCTGCAATATATCCCTTGGATATATCCCACTAACAGCCTGGAAAAGCTTCATAAAGTTAAGGTCTTCTATTGTATATTTGACATCAGGCACTCTGCATCACCTTTTTCAGTTCAGCTTCTGCTCTTTCACTTAGGTTTCTCAATCCGATAACTTTTACAGGATGATTTCTGCCTAGTGACTTGCCAAGATCATGGGGGGACCCGTGGAATTCTAGCGATGTTATGCCTTCAATAGACACTTCTTTGCGCTCATCGTCGGTAAGATCACTAGAATATATTATGAGCTTCGTGCTCTTCAGATTTTTCTTAACTTCCCTTAACCCAAGGTGCAACTTCTTTTCGGATGCAATGATTTTTAACAGATCTTCTATAGCCAATATTTTCACCTACATGAATATTTTTACCATTCCCGTGCCTATTGGTATGGTGGAGCCAACTATAACGTTTTCCGTTACTCCCAGCAGGTCATCTGAAAGGCCCTTGGACGCTGCCCCTGCAAGGGTTGGTACTGTTATTTCAAATGCAGCCTTTGCGAGTATGCTGGTCTTATAACCAACAATTCCGTGCCTGCCTACCGGCAGGATTATTCCCCTGCTTGTCATGATGTCCGCTATAAGTGCGATATGTCTGTAATCAACCTCAAGCCCCTGTTCAGTCAATACGCTTGATATTTCCTTTATTAACACGTTCCTTGCCGCCTCTATTCCAAGGAAATTTGCTACTTCATAAATGTTATTGCTGATAGTTCTCGAAGCATCGACGTGTGGCACAAGAAGCACCTTTGAGAGGTTTGAACCACTAGTCTCTATCAACCATTCATTATCTCTCTTTATAACAGATGCATTGACGATGCCAGGTATTCCCCCAACCCTCATGGAAAGCAGCTTTCCCCTCATTACATTTAATGCATTTAGATCATAGTTTGAAGCTTTGACGATCACCTTGTTCCCCTTTGATTCTACCTTCCTCTTACCACCTGAAAGTGCCTCTACAACGTCCTCCATTGTTATCCCCCTATCCCTTAGCTTTGATTGAGATAATGTGAACACTATTTCCTCATTAACAGGCTCAACATACGAATCGTCAATTACGCTTTCCAACTTGGTAAATATAACTGACCTTGCTATTTCCTGAGCCTTTTCTGCTGATTGTCTGTGCTCTTCATCCAGGTAAATTTCCATGGATGGTGTTGAAGGTTCCTTCCTTGCATCAAGAAGCTCTATGAGCCTAGGCAGACCAAGAGTTACATCCCTCTCCCTAACACCTGCAAAATGGAATGTCCTGAGCGTCATTTGCGTTCCAGGTTCACCAAGGGATTGTGCTGCAACAACACCCACTGCCTCTCCCGGCTCCACCAAGCTGCCTTCATATTTTTCAATCGTTTTATCGCAAACCTCTTTTACTGCTTTTCTGCTTAGCTTTGATTCCTTCAGGGCGTTTAAGAGGTCATCACCTATTTTAGGGTTGAGCCTTTCTCTGATGGTTTTTACACTACTTTGTATAAAGCTTTCTGGAGCAGGCTGACCCTTGTCTGAAGTTTTAACTATTTCAATTAACCTCTGAACATTAACTGCCAGCCCATGATCACTCTTTGATGGGTCAATACCGTCTTCACCATAGACGAACTGAACTATCCCTCCTTCAGGATCCCTGACCGTCATATCATATTCAACCTTAAGATGTTCCATGGCATTGATCAGCCTTCTCTGCAGATAACCACTCTGCTGCGTCCTCACTGCTGTATCAACCAGCCCCTCCCTTCCTGCCATTGCATGGAAAAAGAATTCAAGTGGCGTAAGGCCATCCCTGAAGCTGTTGCTTACAAATCCAGTTGCTTCCGGTGAAATATCACCACGTTTATAATGTGAAATTGCTCTCTGTGAATAACCTCTGGTTATCCTCTTACCACGGATGCTCTGCTGCCCCAGCATAGCCATCATTTGACCCAAGTTAAGGCTGCTCCCCCTTGCACCTGATCTTGCCATTATGAGCCCGGCATTGTCCTCTTTTATCACCTTCTCCACTATTTTTGCTGCTCTGTCCCTTGACTTGCTAAGCTCATTCATGATATAGTTTTCAAGCATATCCTCAAGTTTTACGCCCTTTACAACCGGCAACTTTCCTTCCCTGTACATATTAATCCATTTTAGAACGTTATCATGTGCTTCCTTTACAACTTCCTTAAGCTGCCTCTTAACTGAATCAGGTATTTCAAGTTCATCGTAACCGTAAGAAAAGCCCCTTCTTGTAAGGTATTCTTTAAATATCTTTAACAGCGAGTCAAGCATGGATTTTACGGCATCTGGACCATAATCTTTGGCTACCCTGTGCAATATGCTGTCTGCCTCCTCTGCACCAATTGTTGCTTTATCTATAACGCCGCTGACCAGCTTTCCCTGAGTTATCAGCACATCCTTTCTGTTTCCCCCTGCCCACTTCGAAGTCCCAACAAAATCAAAACCATTTGGCAGGAATAGGGAAACCAGTTCCTTTCCAGACATTTGATCTCCTAAACTGAGCTCTCCCCTGTAGCCACCTATGTAAGCCAGATTCATAAAATCCTGCTTTGATAGCCTCGTTGAGTCCCTTGTAAGCAAGAATGCACCGGTTATGTAATCTCTTATTCCACCCATTATCGGTGCACCATACCTTGGAGATATTATCTGTCCCTGAACCTTCATTAGATGCATTGCTTCTGCCTGCGCCTCTTCACTCTGCGGAACGTGCAGATTCATTTCGTCACCGTCAAAATCTGCGTTATAGGGCGGGCAGACTGCTGGATGAAGCCTAAATGTCCTTCCCGGAAGCACCCTTACAAAGTGAGCCATAATTGACATCCTGTGCAGGGATGGTTGCCTGTTGAATAGCACCACATCTCCATCCATAATGTGCCTCTCAACAACGTAATCTTCATTTAAGCTCTGCGCAAGGGCTTCCCTGTCCTGAACATATTCTAGCCTTATCTTTATTCCGTCCGGCCTTATTATGTAGTTAGCTCCAGGATATACATCAGGACCATTCCTTACAAGTCCCTTCAGAAACTCTATATTCCATGGAGCTACCCTTTCAGGAACGGTGAGCTTCTTTGCCACCTCTATAGGAACACCTACTTCTGACATGTCAAGGTTGGGGTCTGGGGATATGACTGTCCTGCTTGAGAAATCCACTCTCTTTCCTGACAAATTGCCCCTGAACCTTCCTTCCTTACCCTTTAGCCTCTGCGCCAAGGTCCTCAATGGCCTCCCCGACCTATGATGAGCCTGTGGGATGCCGGAAACCTCATTATCAAAGTATGTAGTTACATGGTACTGTAGCAGGTCAGCAAGGTCCTGAACTATCAGTGGTGGTGTGCCATATTCTTTTGACTCTGCAACCCTCTGATTAACCCTCAGAATATCAACCAGCTTGTGCGTAAGATCGTCCTCAGACCTGATGCCTGTTTCGAGAATTATGCTTGGCCTCACAGATACCGGCGGAACCGGAAGAACCTGAAGCACAAACCACTCAGGCCTAGCAGTTTTTGGATTGTAACCAAGTATTTCAATATCAGAATTGGGTATCCTTTCCATCCATTCCCTGATCTGAGTTGGCATTAGTCTTATTGGTCCACCTTCATCAGTAATTTCATGGAACGTATGTGGTTTTGTAAATTCAATATCAAGCTTCCTAGCACCACAATGGGGACATATCTTTGTCTTTTTAGCCTTAGCAACTATCTCCTTTACCACCCTCTGAGCCGTTATCGGGTTACCACCTGAATCATTTATCTGATTCCTGTACTCCTCTATTTCCTCATCAGGAAGAAGCAACCTGCCACACTTGCGACACGTTGATGTCATCAGCCTGTGCACGTCATCCACGAACGCTATGTGCAGAACAGGTTCTGCAAGCTCTATATAACCAAAGTGACCTGGACAAGATGATGCCGGATTACCACATGTACCGCACTTCTGGCCAGGTTCAAGCACGCCAAGCCTGTTATCCATAAGGCCTCCCTGAACTGGCATACCGTCTTCATCATAAGTTTCTGGCACAGTTATTTCTACAGCAGCATATTTCCTGATCTCAGACGGGGAAAGGGTGGCAAATTTGATAGAATTTACCCTGTTGAGAGCAACGGATTCGCTCATATCACTCACACCTCCTCCTTAATGATAACCCTGGGAGCAATTCCAAGACTCATTATCTCCTGCAGAAGCAGCTTAAAAGCATATGCCACATTTACTGGAACTATCTTTACATCTGAACCGTCCTGCGGGCATTCAAGCTTTTTTGTCTTTGCATTGTAATGCGCGAGAAGACCGCACTTTGAGCAAATATAGACTGTCGTTTTATCTGATTCCTCAAGCAACCTGTCCTTAAGTACCATTGATGCACCATATGCAACCAGACAGTCTCTCTCCATTTCACCGAACCTCAGTCCGCCTCCGCGTGACCTTCCTTCAGTTGGCTGTCTTGTAAGCATCTGAACCTGGCCCCTTGCTCTAGCATGGAGTTTATCTGCCACCATGTGATGCAACTTCTGATAATAAACAACCCCGATATAAACCTCCGCAACTAGCTTTCTGCCTGTTACACCGTCATAGAGCACTTCCTTGCCAGTGGGTGAAAATCCATATTTTTTTAGTGTTTCCTGCAGGCTTTTAACATCTTCGCCTTCAAATGGCGATGCATCAACTTCCTTGCCCCTCAGTGAAGCTGCCTTGCCAGCTATTGATTCAAGGAACTGACCCACAGTCATCCTAGAGGGAAATGCATGCGGATTTATTATAATATCAGGTATAACTCCATCTTCTGTATATGGCATGTCCTCTGGGTTGATGATCATTCCAATTACACCCTTCTGACCGTGCCTTGACGCAAACTTGTCACCAAGTTCAGGTAGCCTGTGATCCCTAACCCTCACTTTATAAAGCCTATCACCTTCAACTGATTGCGTAAGAACAACACTATCTACTATACCGCTTTCACTGGGTCTCATTGCGATTGATGTATCCCTCAGATAAAGCCCGTGAGCCTCTATACCCTTGTACTCTTCACTAAATCTTGGAGGACTCAGTCTAGCGATCAGCACATCACCACCCTTTACATCTGCATTAGCATATGCAACACCGTCACCTTCAAGGTTTCTGTAATACTTTTCACCCTTATATCCTCTAACATTGCTATCCGGTGATGGAATCTCAAACTTGTCCTTTAATCCACCCAAATACTGCTGGGCCTCAGCTTCATAAAGTCTGTAAAAGTATGACCTCCCCATGCCCCTTTCAATGCTAGCCTTGTTCATCACTATGGCATCTTCTATATTGTAACCCTCAAAGCTCAAAACCGCTACAACAGCATTAAACCCGGTGGGCGCGCTGTCCATGTTCAACAGCTTTACTGATTTGGTTGTAACCATTGGTCTCTGAGGGTATTCAAGCATATGCTGGCGAACATAAAGCGCTTGGTTTATGTTAGCTATAGAAAAGCCAAGAGCCTGCTTTGCCATTGCAGATTCGTATGTATTTCTAGGTGACTGATTATACTCGGGGAATGGTATTATTGAAGCAACTGCCCCAAGCATCGCGGGTGGATAAATTTCCATATGAGTTGTTTCAGGAGTTATATGATATTCATCAATTGCAACCAGCAGGTTCTCCTCCTCGTCGGCATCAATTAACTCTATAATTCCATCCAGAAGTAAGTCTCTCCAGTTTATCTCGCCCCGTTCTATCCTTTCTACATGCTCATCTGTCAGCTTTGGCTTTCCATTCTCAACAATTGCAAGAGGTCTCATAACCCTACCAGAATTAGCACTTACCATCAGCCTTTTCTCTCCGCGCGAGTCGGTCGGATAGTAAACAGATACACTTACATCAAATGGCAATTCGCCCCTTCTTCTCATCTCCCTAAGTTTTTGTGAGGCTGAATCTACGTCATCTGTATGGCCTATCAGCCTTCCTTCAAAGAAGACCTTATCGCCGCTTTCTGTCATCACCTTCTCAATCTTTTCCTTAATTGTGGAAAAATCGTGAGACACGGATATTACTGCTGAAAGCGCAAGGTTTTTCACTAGGCCACAGTTACTTCCCTCAGGAGTTTCTGTCGGGCAAATCCTGCCGAACTGAGTTCCATGTAACTCCCTTGCCTCAAAGTTGGGCTGCGTCCTGCTGAGCGGCGACTGTATCCTTCTGAGATGGCTAATTGTGGAAAGCCTGTTTGTCCTGTCCAGTAGCTGTGTTATTCCAACCCTTCCTCTGCCCCAGTTGCCCGTGGCTATGGCGTTTGTAACTTTATCAGTTATTATGCCCGGCCTTATTACTGCACCTACAACGCTTGGACCCTTTTTCTGCCCAGCCCTATCAAGCTGGTACTTCATATCCCTCACGAGGTTTCTCATGCTTGTTCTGAAAATATCTGCTAGCTGTTCCCCTGCAAATTTTATAACCTTATTACCATAGTGATCTCTGTCATCTTGCTGAATATATCCAAGTTTAAGCTGTATCAGTTTATTTGCCATTTCAGACAAGAACATTGCCTTATCGAACCTCTTAGATGGCTCCCGGCCAAGGTGTGGTAGCAGATACGCGTCAATAAGCTGCTCTGCCCTCTTTATCCTTATTTCATCCACCTGTCCATGGGCTATCCTGTTCCCAATGTACATTATCGCATCTTGCTGCGTGAGCACGCCCTCTGACTTTTCTAGGCTGGGTACCATTTCATCCTGTATCTGATCAACAGATGATACTGACTGCGCAATGTCTGCATCCTTAGTAACACCCAGTGCTCGCATCAGCACAGCGTAGGGTATTTCCGTGGGCATCACAGGTATCCTGACGTAAATTGCATTGTCATTCTTCATAAACATATCAACCTTTGACCTGAACCCTACAATGGAGGAGTGAACCACTGCCCTAAAGGTTATTGCACTTCCACCCTTTTCCTTACTTACGAGGATCTTATTGGGCGACATATCTTCGAGCCCAATTATTATTCTTTCACTCCCATTTATGATAAAGTAACCACCTGGGTCATTTGGATCTTCCCCCACATCTATTAATTCTTGCTCAGATAAACCGTGCAACACACATATATCTGATTTAACCATGACTGGAAGGTTACCAATGTATGATTTAAATGGCCTGTTTATTGCAGGGTCAGTATCTACAATCTGCATGTTAAGATATAATGGCGCAGCATATGTCAGGTTCCTTAACCTTGCTTCACGAGGCTGTATATAGTTTTCAGAACCGTCGTGCTCTGTGACTCTTGGCCTTCCGATTTCTATTTTTCCCAACTTTATTTTATAGTTACCAAAATTAGTTTCAATATCTACTTCACCAATTTCATCAATAATGCTCTGAAGGCCCTTTCTAAGAAACTCATTATATGAATTAAGGTGCTGCCTCGCTATTCCCTCAGATTTAAGCATATTTTCTATAACAGACCAGCGCCTTTCAAAAACTGGCTTCATTCTTCGACCACCAATCTGTAATATTCGGATACACCAGCCGTTTCACTTGATCTTATTATCTTTAAAATATCACCCGGTTTTGCGCCTATAGCTCTTACGACGGGATCGCTTACCCGTATTTTGGGAAGCTGGTCAGGCTTTGTGTGATACTTTTCAAAGATAATTTTGGCCTCTTCTGGTGACAAAATCACATGTTGAGGAACATACATATGTTTTAAAATATCAACTTTAGAAGACATACTCATTATTTCGCCAACTATGGCTTCAACACTTGTGATTATTTAAGCTTTATGGTTAATATGAGTGTGGGACACTATTCTAGCATGCTCATCTATCAAAGTTGAATAGATTGTGCCACAGGCCGAT
>JBMFVR010000061.1:0-7865 GCA_049965895.1 Nitrososphaeria archaeon
ATGTCGTCCATTTTGTACTTAGCGCCAGCAAGCGATGGCTCCCTTGTCTTTGGGTCTATCCTTAGATCGTCAACCACAGCCTTGATAAGGACAAAAGTGTTATAGTTCATCTGTTTTTAATGTGATTTTCATGATATTAAATTTTTCTGCATCTATTTATGAAATGAAGATGCATTTAAAAATGTTTATAAGAATCCTTTGCTATATTATTATTTGAAAATGAGTTCATATGAAGTTTTGGAAGGGGTTGTAAGCAAACTGAATTCAAACGCATCTCTCAAACAGGAATTAAAGCAGTTTGCAGGAAAATCTTTTCAGTTCAAGCCGAACGGCAATCCAGAATATTATGTAAATTTCAGCGCCGATGGTTCGGCCGAACTTTTCAAGGGAAGCAGCCAGAAACCGGATACTGTAATTTCTGCCGATGACCAGGTTCTGAGCGACGTGATAACCGGTAAGACAGATGCCGTAAGGGCGTTCTTTATGGGTAAGCTAAAAGTTTCAGGAGATGTTTTTCTATCTCAAAAGCTTGTTTCAGTGGTTAAAAAGGCTAATCAGTGAATTGAGTTGGAAATAAGGAAGGTCGCCGTAATAGGAGCCGGTGAAATGGGACATGGGATAGCAGAGCTCTTTGCTATGAATGGCTATTCGGTTAACCTCATTGATGTAAGCGAGGAAGCGCTTAAAAGGGCCTTGCAGGAAATAAGGGAAAGTCTGGGGAGATTTGCTAAAAGGGGAACCATTAATGAAGAGAAGGCCCAGAGCATAGTTTCTGGTATAAAAACATTTACAAAGATAGATGAAGGCGTTACTGATGCAGATTTTATCATTGAAGCTGTGCCTGAAAAGATAGAAATCAAGAACTCTGTTTTCAGGGAGGTGAGCTCACATGCCAGGCCAGATGCGATAATAGGTTCCAACACATCCAATATAAGGATAACAGAGCTATCAAAGAGCGTATCAAACCCTTCAAGGTTCCTAGGGGTGCATTTCTTTAATCCACCGGTTATTATGAAACTTGTTGAGGTGATAAAGGGTGAAGAAACCAGCGATGATATTTTGGAAACGGTTTATGAGGCAATAAAGGGCCTGGGAAAGGTGCCCGTTAAGGTAAAGAATGATGTTGCTGGTTTTATAGTTAATCGCGTATCTGCGCCCGAAATGCTTTATTTTTGTCTTGTGCTTGACAGGGGAATTGCAAAGCCAGATGAGGTTGACATTCTTGCAAAATCACAGGGGTTGCCGATGGGTCCATATGAGCTGATGGACTTTGTCGGCATTGATGTGGTTTATGATTCAATGATTTACTATGCAAAGGAAATTTCTGACGAATATGGAAGGTGTGGAATAATAAAGCAGATGGTGGAGAAGGGATTACTGGGCAGAAAGACAGGCAGGGGATTCTATGAATGGAGCAACGGAAAGGCAGTTATTGGTTCGGCCAACCCCACAGATAAGGTAACTCTGCTTGATGTTCTGGTTCTTGAAGTAAATGAAGCTGTAAAGCTGATTGAACTTGGTGTGGCATCACCCGATGATATAGAGACTGCCATAAAGCTTGGCCTCAACAGGCCATTTGGTCCAATATCCGTAGCGCAGAGCATGACAAACTCTGAAGTAAAGGAAAAGCTTGAACAGCTATCAAAGGATTTTCAGTGCAGTGTATTTGCACCAGCTGAAAGCATAAAGAACGGTAAGCTGAGGGAAGCAATTGAAGGCAGGCTCATGCCTACAGAAAAGAAACCTGAGACTGTGCAGGAACCCTCCTTGTACAAGGTGATCAACGTTGAAAGGATAGCGAAAAGGGTTGTAAGGATCAGTCTCAACAGGCCCAAGCTTAACCTGATCAGTGTGGATGTAATAAATGAGCTGGAAAAGGCAATCGATGAACTGTGGGATGACAGGGAAACGTTTGTTGTGCTTATAACCGGCACTGGCGCTAACTTTTCTGCAGGGGCTGACCTCAGCACGTACTTTGCAGATTCAACTCAGTTTATGGAATTTTCAAGAAAGGGAGAGAGGGTGTTTCGTAAACTGTCAGAGATACCAAAGGTCACCATTGCTGCGCTTAAGGGATACGTTCTGGGAGGTGGTTTTGAATTATCACTTGCATGCGATATAAGGGTATCAACCAGCACCTCAACAATTGGCTTTCCAGAAGTTACGCTGGGGCTTGTGCCGGGCTGGGGAGGCACCCAAAGGCTTCCAAGGCTGGCAGGTGCTTCAAGGGCAATGCATATGATACTTACTGGAGAAAGGATAACTGGGAAACAGGCATATGACATTGGCCTAGTTGCAAAGCTGTTTGATGCTGATATTGACAGTGATTCATTGAAGTATGCCCAGGAGATAGCCTCCACATCAGCCCCAATAGCGGCCAGCCTGGCAAAGAAGCTAATCAACAAGGGGTCAGAAGTGCCAGAGGATGTAGGGCTTGATATGGAATCTACGGCAATGGGTTTGCTGTATGGAACCGAGGACCTCAGGGAGGGAGTTTCAAGCATGCTTTCAAAGAGGAAACCGGTTTACAAGGGGAAGTGAAAAACATTTTTGAACGCATATATCGTTGACTATCTGAGGACACCATTTTCGCGATCAAGGCCAAAGGAGCCGGAAAAGGATGTTTACAATACATTAAGGATGGATGAAGCTCTTGCTGCACTTATCAAATCTGTCCTGCAGAGGAACAAGATAGATCCACTGGATGTAGGTGATGTTATAACAGGGTGTGCGTTCCAGGTAACAGAGAACTGGCTTTATGGTGGAAGGCATCCCATAATACTTGCAGGCTTGCCCGTTCAGGTGCCGGGCATGGCCATTGACAGGGCATGTTCTTCATCTATGGCCGCATTGACAATGGGAGCCATGGAAATTGACACCGGATATTCGGGGATTGTTCTTGCAGGAGGAATGGAGCATATGACTCATGTGCCGCTTGGTGATAACCCCCACATAATACCAAATTATAAGCTTCTTATAAGGCCAGAATTCATGAAATATAATAT
The DNA here is from genome assembly GCA_049965895.1 of Nitrososphaeria archaeon. Classification (GTDB taxonomy): domain Archaea; phylum Thermoproteota; class Nitrososphaeria; order Conexivisphaerales; family UBA164; genus KM4347-05. The sequence goes on from JBMFVR010000061.1 coordinate 3,006, forward strand.
GAATGTTGGATACGTAATGGGGCTTACAGCTGAAAAGCTAGCTGACGTTAGTGGGATAAGTAAGGAGGAAATGGACCAGTGGTCTTACCGCAGCCATAAACTAGCTGCCAGTTCAATTGAATGGCTGTCGAGGGAGCTGCTTCCAATGAATGTTGAATATCAGGGAAAAACTTTAACCATTGATAGGGATCAGAGCATAAGGACTGATACTACAATTGAACAGATAAGGAATCTACCTGCATCATTTAAGCAGGGAGGGGTAATAACTGCTGGAAATTCATCCCCGCTAAATGCAGGAGCATCTCTTGTAATGCTTGCCTCTGACAAAATGATTGAAAAATATGGGCTGAAGCCAATTGCCAAAGTTATATCGGCTGGATGGGCAGGGGTTGAACCAGATCTCATGGGCAAGGGGCCTGTCCCAGCCAGCAGGAAGGCGCTTGAGAATGTAGGGCTAAAGGTTGATGACATAGACTTCTGGGAAATCAATGAAGCATTTGCTGTAGTTACACTCTATGCAATAAGAGAGCTGGGGATTGACCCAGAGCGGGTTAACGTGCACGGCGGGGCAATAGCAATAGGTCATCCGCTTGGAGCTTCTGGCGCAAGGATAACTGGAACGCTGGCGAGGATTCTCAAGGAAAGGAATGGCAGATATGGAGTGGCCACGCTCTGCGTTGGTGGAGGGCAGGGTTATTCTGTGGTGCTGGAGAGGGTTGAGTGAGCATGGACTTTAACCTGCCAGAGGATGCTGAAGAAGTGAGACAGAAGGCAAGGAAATTTGCAAACGATGAGTTCAAAGATGAAATTGCAGCAAAGTACGATTATGAGGAGCACTATCCGCATGAACTCAGGAAAAAAGCATTTGATGCTGGGCTGGTAAGGATAGACAATCCTTGGGGCGTTCTGCTCACCATGGAAGAGTTCTGCAGGGTTGATCCTGGCCTTGGCCTTTCAATACTGGCATCAGTATTTGGTTCTGAAATGCTTCTGCTTTATGGAAATGATGAACAGAAACAGAAGTACCTCGAGCCTGTGCTCAATGGTAGCAAAATAAGTGGGGTAGCAGTTACCGAGCCCGGAGCAGGAAGCGATGTGGCCGGCATAAGCAGCAAGCTTGACCAGAATGACAGCGGTGAACTGGTTCTGAACGGTCAAAAGATGTTTATAACTAATGGAACAATTGCTGACTTTTTCTATGTGCTGGCAAGGACTTCACCTCCCCCTTCAAAAGAGAAACGGCATCATGGCATGAGCCTAGCGCTGGTTGAAAGGGAATGGCCAGGGGTTTCCGTAAACAAGCTGAGGGGCAAGCTGGGTATGAGGGCTACAGATACGGCTGAAATCAAGTTTGAAGGAGTGAAAGTGCCAAAGGAGAATATTGTGGGTGAAATTGGCAAGGGGTTTTATTATATAATGACCTTTTTTAACATCAGCAGGGTATATGTTGCTGCTCAGTCAGTTGGGATAGCTCAAGGAGCCCTAGATGAGCTCTTAAAGTTTGTAAAAACTGCTGGATCCATGGCAAACAAAGAAAGCCTGCAGTTTGTCCTTGCCGAATCAGCATCAAAGATAGAGGCAGCTCGCCTGCTGACCTACAAGGCAGCATCATTGGTTTTTCAGTTTAACCCTGATCCAGCGCTCACAAGCATGGCAAAGTACTTTTCAGCTGAAGTGGCAAATACGGTTACAGACAGCGCGCTGGAAATCATTGGACAAAGGGCTCTTCTCTCCAGGCTTGAAAGGTTATACAGGGATTCAAAAATTACTGAAATATGGGAAGGAACAAGTGAAATAGAAAAACTCGTTATAGCACGAACTCTTGTTAAAAGAGCCATTCAGGGTGATCAAAATGCTCAGTGAAGAGCTACAACTTCTCAAACAGATAGTTGAAGAGTTCTCAGAGAAGATTGTGGATCCTTCAGCCATTAAGATAGAAAGGGAAGGTATATCACAGGAAATCCTGAACAGCCTTGCTGAAAAGGGATTTCTTGGAGCTCTAGCCCCTGTAGAGTACGGTGGTGCCAGTCTTGATGAAATGGGTTACAATGTGCTCCTTCAGGTTCTTGCTAAACACTCCCCTTCAGTTGCATTTTACGTGTTCCTGCAGAACTCACTTTTCATAAATCCCATTTTGAAATATGGGACAAAAGAGGTGATCGAAGATGTAGTTCCCAAGGTAGCTACAGGAAAGGCTTCTGGCAGTATCGTAAATTATCTTCTAAATGATAACAAAATACATATTGATGGGCTTTCAATTAGTGGAAATGCGGATCTTGTGCCAAACTCAAATGCGGGAATGTTCCTGGTTTTAGCTAGTTCAGGAAATGAAAGCAAGCTTGTTCTTACAGACAGTGGATTTAGTATCGCAGGCGATTCAAGAAAACTTGGTTTTAGGGGGCTCAGGTTTTCCAGTTTGTCGTTTAACGGTGCAAAAGCAAAATACGTGTTGATCGATGAAAATGCAGAAAGAGCTGTTAGGAACATTTATGATGAATCTTCGGCGCACATATCGGCAATGGCCCTTGGTATGAGTGAATCGGCGCTTGATAAGGCGGTTGGCTATGCAAAGGAGCGCCAGGCATTTGAAGCTCATCTGATAGAGTTTCAACCCATTGCATTTATGCTGGCCAAGCTTACAGCAGAATTTAACATTTACGAGAAATATCTGTATAGTATATCATCTGTAAGGGAAGCGATGATGCTCAAGGCTTTATCCCTTGAGTTTTCAAAGAACGTTTCTAGAGCATCACTTCAGGTTCATGGGGGTTATGGATACATCGAGGATTCTGGAGTTGAAAGGTTCTACAGGGATACAATGGCACTCGAACTGCTCACAAGCAGCCACATATCAGAAATGTCAGAGCTTTCAAGAGAGCTTCTTGGAGGGGAGAGCGCTAAATATTGAATTTATCAAGATAAAAGTACGTTCCCTTTGCCACAGCGCACAGGTTTCCCTTCCCGTCATATATATTTGTGATCGTGAACGCAAGGCTTTCCCCACTTTTTACTAGTGATGATTCTGCCACAACAGGGCCTTCAGAGATTGGTCTCAAATATGAAACGTCTAGATCAACGGTAACTTCGTTTTTGCCAAGGTTATAAGACAGGGCGGCGCACCCGCCTGCCGCATCAGCTAGGGTTGCAGTGACACCACCATTCAGGATGTTGCCAAACCTCGTGAGATCATCCCTGTAGTTCAGTACAAGCTTGCATGACCCAGTCTGTATTTTTTCTACCCTGATGCCGAGCAGCTTCAGAAAGGGGTCATTTTCAATAATTTCCTTTAGCACGCCAACTTCCATGCAGGTAAAATATATGTTAAAATAATAAGTATTTCTTTGCAATCATTTGGCAAACGCTTTAGCAACCAGTACATGAGCCATTTTTTGGCAGTATCGTTAATATTGTAGTTTTATGATTTTTATTTTGGGTTCAAATACCAATCTTTTTTAAATGCTTTGTTGCAATAATAACGAAAAATCGTAAAATTTTGTTCATATTAGTCATTTAATGCATGATTTATTTATATTAACTAGTATAAAATTACTAATTTGTATTTTAAATTATAATTTTATTTAGATATGCAACAAAGCATTTTTAAAGAAACATTTATCAATAATACAAGTGATTTGCCTTTTAATGCGAGCCAGAAGGTCCGACAATTTGAACTGGGAAAATCTTATAACGGTACTTAATAAAATTTCCAAAACTTGGACCTTTCCGATCGTAATTTTCTTGGACAGAGAGCAACCTGCCCGGTTCAACGAATTAAAGCGTGGCATAAAGGGAATATGTTCAAGATCCCTAAGCGAAAGGCTTGATGAGCTGGAAAATGAAGGCATAATAAAAAGGAAGGTAACGCAGGATTCTCCCCCCAAGGTGGAATATTCCCTTACTCAGAAGGGGGTTGAGCTTTCAGGCGTGCTCAAGCAGCTTGCAAGCTGGGATTTAAAATGGAATAGTGAAAGCTAAGTATAATTTTTCCACCAAGTTTAAATAATATACTTAATTCTATAAATTTGCAATGACAGGAGTATATGCTATACTGTTAACTGTGTGGTTGCTGATTTTCCGCTTTGTGACGGGGGGAACAATGATGGTACATGGATACCCAAAGCTTAAGGATGGTGCAAAGCAGGCAGGGCAGTGGATGAAGAGCATGGGCATACCGCCTTGGACGGCCACGCTTGCCATGATCCTGGAATTCTTCGGCGGTATATTATTGATAACCGGATTTCTGACCAGACTTGTATCGGCTTTTATAGCGTTGTTCATGATTTCAAACATAATTATGAAAAGGACAAAGATGAAAGCATCATATGTGTCACAGGATAAGCCAAGCTATGAAATAGATGTGCTCTATTTGCTGATAGCGGTTACGCTTGCAATAATTGGTCCCGGCGCAATTTCAATAGACCGCCTGATAGGACTAGCCTGATTTTTTTTATTTTTTGTTAAGTTTATTAACAACTTTTGTAACAAAATATTCATGAAGTTAGGAATCGCGCTGGACAACTTTACAATCCCAGGTAATGAGGTCAATGTACCAGCTCTTATCGAAAAGGCTAAGCTCGCTGATTCTATGGGGTTTGAATCCATATGGTTCTGGGATCACCTGCTTCTTGGGTCAAAAACTGTATACCCGATTTTGGAACCAATCGTCCTGATATCCAATATAGCAGCTCACACTGATAAAATAAAGTTGGGCGCCATTTACCTTTTTGGATTGAGGGACCCTCTGATCCTCAGTAAACTGATATCAACGGCAAGCTACCTGTCAAACGATAGGCTCTTGCTTGGAGCTGTAGCCGGATGGTACAAAAAGGAATTCGATACAATCGGCGTGGATTTTGCCAG
>JBMFVR010000062.1:0-7735 GCA_049965895.1 Nitrososphaeria archaeon
CTTAAACCCCAACCTTCACCCAATATTGAATTTTTATAATTTGGACCAACTACCTGAAGCCTAACTTCAAAATGCATTCTACCCCTGCTTTTCAACTCACTGTTTCTAATATAGAAAGTTATTGTTGAATTATTTAGATATTTGGTATATTTTCTAATTAGCATTTTCACTTTATCGCTTATAACTTCTCTATCAAAGTCAATTCCCTGCATATCTCCTTTTGTGCTTATCTGAATAAACACTGCTGGACCATGTTCGAATCGCGATACAATCCATTTCAGTATATCTTCCTTAGTAATTATACCAATCAACTGATCACGTTCTACTATTGGGACAGATGAAAATGAATTTTCTATCATTAAATCAAATGCCTGAGCTACACTTGCATCAGCTTTTAGGGTCTTTATATTCTCACTCATAATGCTCTTAATGCTTTGATCTGCTATGTACTTGTATTCCCCCAATCTCCTATCTCTTCTTTGCTTAAACCCCGATTTTATCACTTTTTCAATAATATCATGTAATGAAACAATGCCAGCTATTTTATTTCCATCAACAATAATCAATCTGGCAACCCCTTGTTTTCTCATTAATGCTAAACCTTGGCCAACGGTTGAATTGATACTTATTCTGACTGGATTGGGGGTCATTATGGTTTTTACATTTATTTTCTTTAAATCATCATAAAATGATTTTATTAAATCATCTGCTAGAACCCCGCCCAGAAAAGTTCCATCTGTATCTGTAACAGGTATCAATTTAAATCCACTTTCAATCATTAATTTTGCTATCTGTTCAGGCGATTCTTCTCCAGTTATCTGTGGCGCTCTTTGCATTATATTTTTGATTTTAGTAGAAGAAAGATCCGCATTTAATCTGTAAGCCAACGACTCCGTAATTATTCCTGAATATTTTTGTCCATTTACTACCACAAGGTTCCTTTGATACGAAAAAAGGTTTTGGATCTGGGATACAGTATTTTCTTCATTTATTGTAATAAGGTTTGACCTTATCAGCTCTTTATTAACCATGTTCATAAAGTAACATAGGGTACTTATAATATTTGTGTGGTTTTACTAATTGAATAAAAAGGCTAAAAATCGTTAAAATAATTGGGAAAACCTTAAATTCTGGTTTAATTGGTATTACTAGTATGACTGAAGAAGAAAATGAAAAAACGGTTACTATAAAAGGTGTTAGAAGCGATTTATTTAAAAAAATGAAAGATCTGGCGTATCAAAGTGGTAAAACAATGGGTGATATAACGAACAGAGCGTATGAAACATTTGTATATGGCGCTCAGGGAATAGAAGAACTTTCTAAATCGTTTCAGCTTGGGGTAAATGAATCCAATGCTGTAATTGTTGAGAACATTAAAGAAATCAATCTTAATGGGGAGGAAATAGCAAAAGAAGGAAAAAAAATACTTTTAAAAAACATTGATAGTTTAAAATTAACTGGTCTCAATGATGAAATACTTGACAAATACATTGAAAGAATAATAGGTGTAAAGGAGCTTTATGTTGAAGGTAAGGTTTCCAAAATTAAACTTTTATCAAAATGCACAAATATTTTAAAAGTATCCTTTTCTGAATAAATGGCAGTTTGCAAAATGACCTTGCCTTTATAAAAATTGGTATTGATGATACAGATTCACCAGAAGGTATGTGCACAACATATGTTATGCATAAAATAATACAATCGATATTAAAAGATGGAGGAGAACTTTATGGCTTTCCAAATTTAATAAGGCTTAATCCATCATGCCCATATAAAACTAGGGGTAACGCTGCACTCTCTGCAACATTTAGGATAAAAGTTGGCAACGAGCAAAAATTTTTTGATGTGGCTTTGGATAGAGTATTTGAATTATCGCAAATAAATCATCCAAAAACTAATCCAGCCTTGTTAATGTTAAGTGGTAACGAAGTTCCTTTAGATATAATTGAATTTTCCAGGAACGCTGTAAAAAGGCTACTTGATATAGAATCAGCTTTCATGCTAATCAAAAAGTACAATTTAAAGGGTATGGCACTGAACGGTCCTAGGGGCCTTATAGGGGCTATGGCTGCGCTCGGATATGATTTTCCATCTGGGTATACATATGAAATTATAGCCTATCGTAACAGGGATATGTGGGGAAAGCCAAGAATTATAGATAAAGAAAGTGTAATTAAAATGGATAACTTAACCAAAAACTGTACTTTTGATAATTTTGATTATGATGGCGAGGAAATTAAGATAGCTCCACACACTCCATGCCCAGTCCTCGTTGGTATAAGATCCACAGATCATCAGTGCTTGGAAAACGCTTTAAGGTTACTGAAGATTAATGAACCTGTTTCTGAATACAGGATATTTAAAACCAATCAAGCTACTGATGACCATATTATCCCTGTAAATAATATACAGCAGATAGAGCCTTTTACATCAATAACACTTGAGGGTATGGTAAATGGTTTGCCAATTACTGAAAAAGGCGGCCATACATTTATTTATATTGAAAAAGGCGGTGAAAGGCTTAGATTGGCTGCATATGAACCCACCAAACAATTTAGAAAAATAATATTGTCGCTGAGACCTGGAGATAGAGTAAGGATATATGGAACATTTAAACCCAAAGATGGAGAACCGAAAACTATTAACCTAGAAAAAATTCAGGTTTTAGAAATAGCGCAATATGGAAAGTTTTCTAACCCAATTTGCCCCAAGTGCGGACATAGAATGAAATCAGAAGGGAAAGAAAAGGGTTATCAATGTCCAAAATGCAGATACCGTATGACCGATTTAAATAAAGAATTCATAGTAGAAAGAAGGGATATATCAACTGGTGTATTTGACGTCCCTTCTAGAGCTAGGAGACACCTATCGAAGCCTTTCAGTTTAGAAGTGAGAAAATAATATGAAACAAAAGGTAAGAACAATACAGGCTGTAGTTTTTGTTCATGAAACGGAGGATAACAAAAAAATTGAAGATTCAATTAAAAAATTTTTACCTGATGCCACTATTGAAAAGGAAAAACTTGTAGGACACTATGATACTACTATTGAAAAAATAAGCTTAAAAGTAGAGGGAAAAGAGCTCGATGAAAAATTGAGAGAATTGTTGTCTAAAATTGGTGCTTTCGAAAAAGGTGATATATTTTCTGAAATAATGAAGGGGATGGAACGAAATAAAATTTATCTTAGACTAGATAAACAAGAATTAGTTAAAGGCTTATTTAAATTAGACGGTGATAAACAGGTAAAAATAGTTATAACATTTAATTCAGAGAAAGATGCGCGAGATTATTTTGCTAACCAAATAGGGCAGATAAGCCCTCTATAGCTTCCCCACCTTTCTTTTCTTCTTCCTTGCTTTCTGCTGCAGCAGGTGCCTGTTGTGGCGCTGACTGTGGTGCTTGCTGTGGTGCTTGTATAGTAGGTGCAGCTACCGCACTTTTTAATATATCATCAATGTTTACCTGTTTTAATGCTGAAACAAGCGCTTTAATTTTTATATCATCAGCCTCAATTCCAGCAGCCTGCGTAACTTTCTTCAGATTTTCTTCAGAAATCTCTTTACCAGCACTATGAAGGAACAAAGCAGCGTATACATAATCCATCTTTATTCAACCAACTTAACATCTCTGGCTTCCATATATAACCTTATCGCTAGATTAATTCAAAATACAAAAATATTTTACCATAAATTGGTAGTTAAATTAGGAATAAAAAAATAAGCCAATAAAAGAACTGTAATAGAAACAAGTGGAACAGTTATATTATCATCTATATATCTCTGTTTTTCTGCAAGTGTAGCAAGAACCGCCGCTATAATTCCAGCCAATCCAAATCGCATTCCTATGGGTACACTTACTATTAGCATGGCAACACTTCCCTCCCATCCCTTAACCCTTTTTTTGTATCTGAAATTTCGAACTATACCTGTAACTCCGTCACCCCATGCCATAAATAATATGGGAATCACCGCAAGCCAGAAAGTATTATCGATGAACCAGGTAAAAAACGCCAACAAGCCCCACATTATTGTGAAGTGTACCTCAAATTCATTGTTTGGATCTTGAAACCAGTACATAAGTTTGCCAGTTCTGTGCGGTAAATACAAAAACAACGATAATAGGGCAGCCATGATTAATGGCAAAACTGGTTCATGAAATAAATATGGTAGTGTAAGAGCAACAACGCCTCCAGCTAATAAATGAATAACTTTCCTTCCAAAGTATGCACTAGACTGTGGGGAATATCCATGAGATATAGCTATTTGATATGTCCATTTTGCTGCAAAATAAACTACAAATATTACCCATACAATCATGATAAGCGTTGATGGAATATCCCTAGCTATCAGTAGCTCTGAAATCATATCATTAAGATTTAGTATTTTGTATATAAATGTTTAAATTTTAACCCTTAACTGCTCCAAACCAAAGCCCTTTTATTATATATTTTTGTAATACTGCTGAAATAATTATCACTGGTATTGATACTATAAGACCCGCAGCTGATAACAGGGCATAATTAATTGGATGCCCCGCACCAAAAGATACGCCTATAGCGACGAATACTGTTGCTGTTTCGGTTCCACGTGGTGGAAAATTGAAAAGGTATGGAGTTTCCCCTATGGTCAGTGCGAACATAAACTCGCTATAGCTTGCTAATATAGAAAAAAATGCTACGACTGCTAAAGCAGGCCTTACAATTGGAAGCACAATATTGAAAAAAGCACCTAGCCGACTCTTACCATCAATAAGGGCGGCCTCATCAACCTCTTTTGGAATGTCACTGTAAAATCCTACAAGAATCCATGTGGCTAATGGTATAGTAAATATAGGGTAAATAAGCATCAAAGCCCACCAAGTGTTTAAAAGACCAAGCTTAGCAACAAGCGTATAAAGCGGAATTAAAAATACAATGGATGGAATAGCATATATGTAAAGGTTCCAAGCAAGCAGTTTTGTGCCCCCCAATTTGTATCTGGCTATTGCATAGGCTGCTGGTGCAGATATTAATATAGTTATTATAGCTACAACCGGCGCAATAACCAAGCTGCTTACCAAATATCCTGCTCCTTGATAAATTGCCTGTACAAAATTTGTTAATCCGATATCCGATGCTGGAGGTAAAAGCGTAGTAACTACACCTGTAGTATTTAGACTTGTTATTATTGCCCATAAAAATGGGAAGAAAGATATAAATGCTGCTATTATAAGTACAAAATAGGCAATTCCCAATGATATTTTTGATGGTATGTTAAATGATGGCAAAGATATGCTGAATTTCAACCTTCTTACCTTATTGGAAGCTTCTTTTAGCCCTAAACGTTCCCTTAGTCCTACCCTGTTTATGAAAAACATAGCTATGACAGTAGCTATCAGCGTTATTATTATGATCGCAGCCATAGCAATTCCTTGAAAACCTGGAATAAAAGCAAAATCGTATGAAAAATAAGTTAATAGTGCATTTGCTGGATTAAACCCTCCTTGGTCTATAACAAATATTATGTCAAAAACCCTAAATGAATTAATTAAAGCCATTAAGAAGGAAACAGCAAATGCAGGCAATATCATTGGCATGGTTATTTCTTTAAAAACCTCCGATGTCGAAAGGCCATCAATTTTTGCAGCCTCCTTTAATTGCGGTGGAATTGATTGAACACCAGCTAAAATTAACAGAAAAATAAATGGGATGCTTTGCCATACTGTTATTATTATTAAGCTAGGTAAAGCAAGCTTTGGATTAGCCAGCCACCCCACATTACCAAATCCAAGTTTACTCATCAGGTAATCCAGTGGGCCTATGTAAGGAGCCATTATGATTTCCCATATAGCTCCTACAACAACTGCAGGTAAAATCATTGGCGACATTAAAATTGTTGTTATGATAGACTTGCCCCTGCTAATTCTGTCCAGACTTAGTGCTAAAACTAGCCCGGCCGCCATATCAATTATAACAACTGCAAACACAAATATCATAGTATTTACAAACGTTTGTTCAAAGAATGGGTCAGATATGAGCATCTGGTAATTCTTTAAACCCACGAAACCATTAAACTGATAGAGTAACCCTACTTTAGAAAGACTCAAAATAACTGATTCTACCATTGGATAAGCGGTAAATATCAACAAATAAAAAATAAGGGGAAGAGCCAAGAGTACGGCGGCGTACTTTTCGGCCCATTTAGCTTTCATGGTTTTTCAACTCAAATTAGTGCCATTGCGTGCGACCATTCGCCTGCAGCGGTTTGTAGCGCTGTCAATGGATTGGTCGTGGTTCCCGTTAAGTAGTTGTTTATTGCATAATTGAATTCTGGCGTTAACACAGTTGAGGATATTGAAAGAAGAGGTGGATTTGCATAAGCCACTAAAGTTCCTTTGTACTGTTCTGTTATAAATCCCGATATTGTAGCATTAGCACTTAAAATCTTTAATGCGCCCAGTTCAGTTGGGACAAATCCGCCTGCATAAAATGCCTTTACAGCTTCATTATTTGATGTTAAGAATTCCAAAAATTGGAATGCGGCTGTTTTGTTTGAAGCGTATTTAGCTATCCCCATGATAGATCCGCCTGCTTCCGTGTATCCGCCAGGCAAAAGCGCTGCTCCAACATTACCTGCTATAGCTGGCGATTCCTTTGAATTATTAAATGTGGCAGCATATTCTGTCCATCCAAGATCCATGGCAGCTTTACCTGTTTGGAATAATGACTCTAGTGTACTGTAAGTTATTAATTCAACATTAGGTGATGGATCACCATACTGAATTAATTGTTTATATGTTTGTAATGCAGCGACGCCTTGCGCATTAGCAAAGTCTGGTTGCCCACTGGTAGTGAACATTATGTTATATCCTGGCAGACCTCCTAATGTTCCACCATTAAGTGTAGAATTAGAGCGGTACCACCAGTAAAATACTGCAGGAAAAGCGTCTATCATTCCATGCCCCGGATTATCATCTATAACCATCCCATATTGCGTTATATTATGGGATGTAAGGAATTGATCAGCCCATATTACTTCTGTCCAGTTACTCCAATCATTTGGATTAAACGGCACCTTATATATTGACTGAAATTCTGACGACAGTGTAGCATTGTTGAATATATTCTTTAAATAATACAAAGTGTATATACTTGTGTCAATAGGAAATCCAATTACAGTTGTTTGTTTTGAAGTTATGTTATAATATTGCGCTCCTGAGGATAGCATTCCTTGAGCAAAATTCGATAGATTATAATTATATTGAGAAATCATTGAATTTAATGGTGTTACATAAGGTGCTATGGGACCGGAGGATGTTGGACTCCATGTAAATATATCATATGATGAAGCGTTAGCTTGGGATTCAGCTACCTCTTCCTTTTCTAGATAATTTGAAAATGTAGTTATTATAAGGTTGATATGAACATTTGGATGAAGTGCCATATAGTCGTTAGCTGCTGTTTGAACTGTTTTTTGATTCCAGCCACCCACCACAACTACGTTTAACGTAGTTACGCTAGGTGCAGGTGTAGGAGTAGGTTTTGGGGGAATTGTGCTTAAATAATAATAGTATCCACCAACTCCAGCTACAATTATAATTACAATGACGATTAATGCAACTGCTATTTTACTTATACTTCTATTTTTTTGCATCTGCAAAATCATATAAACAAAATGGATATATAAGTTTTTCATCGAACATGGTTTTAATTATAACTTATCCTTTACTGATCATAAAGCCATCGCTTTTAAGCG
>JBMFVR010000063.1:0-7690 GCA_049965895.1 Nitrososphaeria archaeon
GCACGGATTTGTTGGGGCTGACCTTGAATATCTGTGCAAGGAAGCTGCAATGAAAGCACTGAAAAGAGTTCTTCCAAAAATAAACCTGGAAGAGGAGAGAATTCCTGCGGAGCTTTTGAATGAGCTAAAGGTGAAAATGCAAGATTTTGTAGATGCCTTGAAGGAGATCACGCCATCTGCCATGAGAGAGGTGTATCTGGAAACACCAGAAGTAAAATGGAGTGATATAGGCGGTCTTGAAGACGTTAAAAACGAACTTAGGGAAGCAGTTGAATGGCCATTGAAGTTCCCAGAAGTTTACAAGAGGTTGATTTACAGAATACCCAAGGGCCTGCTGCTTTACGGTCCGCCAGGCACTGGAAAGACCATGCTTGCAAAGGCAGTAGCTACAGAAAGTGAAGCCAATTTCATAAGTGTAAGGGGCCCAGAACTGCTTTCCAAATGGGTGGGTGAATCAGAAAAGGCAGTTAGAGAGGTTTTCAGGAAAGCAAGGCAGGCTGCACCATGCATAATATTCTTTGATGAACTTGATGCGCTTGCGCCGATAAGGGGGCTGGCCTCTGACAGCGGAGTGACAGAGAAAGTAGTTTCACAGTTGCTAACAGAACTTGACGGCATTGAGCCACTGCACGGCGTTGTAGTTATAGCTTCAACAAACAGGATTGACATGATAGACCCTGCACTGCTCAGGGCAGGAAGGTTTGACAAGCTGATATATGTGCCAAAGCCAGACAAGCAATCAAGGCTTGAAATACTTAAGATACATACTCGAGATATACCCATCTGCTCATCAAAGGAAGTTTCATCAGGGCTGTGCGCTAGCGACGATCAGGTCAGCCTTGAAAGGATAGCTGATGAAACAGAAGATTTTAGCGGTGCAGATCTGGAATCCGTAGTCAACACAGCAATATCCATAGTGCTTCAGGAATATTTAAGAAAGCATCAGACACCTGAGGATGCAAAGAAGGGACTTGAAAACGTCTATATATGTCAGAAGCACTTTGAAGAAGCGATAAAGAAGGTAAGGGCTTCAAGAGAGGGAAAGACCATCGAGAAGGCAGCCGTATCTTACTACAGGTAGTTGATGTCCGGCAATCAATTGTATAGCATGTGGCATTGAATAGGCTTTAGTTTTGATTTTTACACTTCTATCACAAATTCGATAAAACCTTCCTTTTCGTTGATGCTTACAAGTTTGTGGCCATTTTTTTGAAGCCACATAGGTATGTCCCTTTTACTGCTACTATCATCTGAATATACGCTGATAATATCCCCCGGTTTTGCCTTTTTTACTGCCTGTATTGTCTGCAGAAGGGGGCCTGGGCAAAACATTCCTCGAGAATCAACAACAATTTTACCCTTTTCGCTCATTTTACATCACCTAGATGAAAAGTGTTATGTCTGCATCCTTTGCATCTTCCAAGAACGTGCCCACACCCACAATTTCGTCCACTATATCCAGCAAATCCTCCTTTTTCAGGCCAAAAAGGTCATATGTCATGGAGCACGCATAAAACTTAACATCTCCGATCGACTTGGCTTGCCTCATAAGTTCAATCCAGCTGGGTACCTTCTTTTCGCCCATTATCTTGAAGGTCTGGTCCTGAAATTCCTTAAAGTCGGAAGTTATGCGTGGAGTCACTCCTTTTTTTGTCATAGCCATAAGCCCCCAGAATGTAGCAAACACCCTTACTTTTACGTCTGTTGCTGCCCCACCTGAGGTGATTATTGAAGCAGCCTGAAGCTTGTCAGAGCTTCCAGAAAACAGTATAATTGCTAGCTTTGTCATAATTTTGAATCTAATTCAATCTGTAATAAACATATGCGTAAATGTTATGTCATAAATGTTGATTAAATATGAACGTTTGTTTTTTTAATTGGCATTATTGTCTAATAATAGACAAAAAATGACCAACATTTCACAAGTTTTATGATAATTGAATAAGTCATGGAATAATCTAAAAAGCTAATTATGTGGTAAATGCAACCTTTATGCGTGATAATCGGTAAGGGCACTTGGCTAGATAAGGTAGCTAATCATATAATAGAAAGGGAAAGGAGCATAGGCAGGAAAACCGATCTGGTGAGGGTAGAGAGCGGGCTTGGGGCATCTGGCATTCCCCACCTTGGCAGCTTTTCCGATGTGGCTAGGGCCTACGGCATCAAGATGGCCCTTGAATTTCAGGGAATTAAGAGCCAGCTCATTGCGTTTGCGGACGACATGGATGGCCTTAGAAAGGTTCCTACGGGTTTCCCGGACTGGCTCGAAAAGCACCTTGCGGAACCAGTTTCTAGAATACCTGATCCATTTGGCTGTCATGGCAGCTATGGGGAGCACATGGGCGCCTTGCTTGTTGATTCCATAGAAAGGGTAGGCCTTGAATATAGATACATGAGAGGATCCATCGCTTATAAGGAAGGTGTATTGCTTGAACAGGAAAGGGCTGTGCTTGCGCAGTCTGACAAAATCGGTGAAAAGCTCAAGGATACCCTTGGGCAGGAAAAGTTCACCAGATCGCTGCCGTTTTTTGCAATATGCCCAAGGTGCGGCAGGATATATACCACTGAAGCTTTGTCCTATGACCCATCAACCGATTCGGTTCACTTCAAATGCACTGGCACCACAATAAGGGGAAAGAGAATTGAAGGGTGCGGCTACGAAGGTGATGTCAAGCTAAAGGACGGAGAAGGGAAGCTGAGCTGGAAGGTGGAACTTGCTTCTAGGTGGACAGCTCTTGATATAAGGTTTGAAGCCTACGGAAAGGATATTGCAGATTCTGTAAAGTTCAATGATTGGGTATCGGATAACATTCTGGGCTATGCACATCCATACCACGTAAAATATGAAATGTTCCTTGATAGGGGAGGCAAAAAACTTTCGAAGTCCTACGGTAACGTTGTAACACCCCAGTTGTGGCTCAGATACGGTTCAAAGCAGAGCCTGATGCTGCTAATGTACAAGAGGATCAAGGGCGCAAGAGAGGTTTCAATTGATGACATTCCAAAGTACATGGACGAATATGACAGAATTGAAGATGTGTTCTTTAAGGGCGGAGAGCAGAAGCTGCGCGGGCTCTATGAGTATGTTAACCTTCTCAAAACCCCATCCAAGCCGTCGCCACACGTTCCATACAGGTTACTTGTTGAAATAGCCTCAATATCTCCAGAGGAAAATTACAAGGAGTTCATAAAGAAGAGGCTTATAGCATATGGTTACAGGGAATTTGACGACTACCTTGAACAGAAGATAGAGCTGGCACATAACATGGCAATGGATAATGTGACACTGGCAAGGGCTAAAATTGAGTTCAATGAAATTGAAAGGAAAGCAATAAAGGAACTGATCACGGCACTGGAAGCAAGCAGCAATGCGGAACAGATCCAGGGGGCTATTTATCAGATAGCTAGAAACAATGAAATAAAACCCCCTGAATTCTTTAAGCTCCTCTACAGGGCAATACTGGGAACAGAAAAGGGGCCAAGGCTTGGAGGCTACATAGCTGATATAGGGGTACAGAAAGTAACAGGCATACTTAAGGAACAGTTAGGGGGTCAACGGTGATTTAGTTGGTCCATGCTGCTCGTGTGGCTTGTAGGGCCTTTCAAGCGCCTCCACATCACTCCTTTCAAGCCTGATTTCAAGCGCCTCCACAGCATCATCCAGATGCTCAAGCTTTGTTGCGCCAAGAAGCACAGATGATATCCACGGTTTGCTGAACAGCCATGCGAGGGCAATCTGTGAGGGCTTTGCCCCCTTGTTCTTTGCAACCTCTTCAAGCGCCTCCACAACGTCAAAATCCTCTGGCTTGAAATACCCACCGGCAAAGTACCTGTCTGTATTGTACCTCACGGTGTCGGGCTTTATGTTCCTTTTGTATTTACCAGATAGGAATCCTCTGGCTAGCGGGCTATATGGAACTATCGATATTCCAAGCTCCCTGCACAGGGGTATTCCTTCCCTTTCCTCTTCCCTGTAGGCGAGATTGTACCTGGGAGAATAATATGTGATTTTTTCAAACCCCATGAACTCCGCTATATCGTATAGCCTCTGAATTTGAAATGAATAAAGCGACGTTGCGCCAAAGTATCTGACCCTGCCCTGCTTTACAAAATCGGTTATTGTGGATAGAATTTCGCTGACATCTGTGCCGTAATCCCACCTGTGCATCTGGTAAAGGTCAATGTAATCTGTTTTCAACCTTTCAAGCGATCCATTAAGCTGAGAGTAAAGCCTTTTGCGTGACATTCCGCTGCTGTTTGCACCCATTCCAAATTCGAGGCCAACCTTTGTGGCTATTATTAGGTCTTCCCTTAAACCAGCAATTGCTTCGCCTATAATCCTTTCCGATTCTCCATTTGAGTAAACATCGGCCGTGTCAATAAAATTTATACCGCTGTCAATGGCTTTTTTTATTATCTTATTAGACATTTCGCGTGAAGCCATCCAGGGCTCAGTTCCAAACGACATCCCGCCGAGTGCTATCCTTGAGATTTTAACATTTGTTTTACCCAGTGTTGAATATTGCATGTTATATGCATAACATACGAATATATATTCATTGTTAAAATTTTTAAAAGCCGACAACAGATAATATTATAAACAGACCATGCTGAGCTATTACAGATGAACAGAATCAGAAAATTGACTTACGAACTGATTAACATGTATCATGATAAATTTACCGACGATTTTCAGGCAAACAAGGAATTTATAGACCAGGTTACAGAATCTGAATCCAAGTACGTCAGGAACAGGATAACTGGTTATGTGACCAGAATAATCAAGAAGGAGAAAAGGGCAGCCGGGGTGGCTACTGGTGAGCAGCAGTAAGGAGCTGCTGTCATATAAGCTGGAACTGCTGAGGATCGCCGACATAAGGCCGCACGAAGAGGTTAAAATCAGAAACCTTTCTGAAATAGCAGTTTCAATAAAGCAGATGGGCTTGCAGTTAGATCCGGTGATAGTGGACGAAAAGACCAATGTGGCGCTGGATGGAATGCATAGGATCAGGGCAATCCAGGAGCTTCAGTTAAAGCGCATAATGGTGGCTAGGGTTGACTATTCTGATCCTAGGATAGGCGTGGAGAGGTGGTTGAGGGTACTTAAGTCACCTTCAATTTCCAAAATTGATGAGCTCAAGGTTGCGCTCAGGCTGAGGCGGACAACTGATGCCTCAGAAGCAATAAAAAAGGTGGACTCGGGCGAATCGCCAATTGCGCTCCTGACTCAAAAGATAAGCTTTGCTTCTTTATACAGGTTAAGTGGTCTTGGGAGGTTTTCCCTTATAAGGGAGTTTGACAGAAGGGTTCCCGATTTTGAAAGCGCAAACGATTCTGAAATGTCCAGTAAAATTAAAAGCGGTAATGCAGTGCTCTATGTGCCAAAACCAACCAAGGACGAGGTTGTGGAATCTGGGCTCACCGGCAGGCTGTTTCCCCCAAAATCTACAAGGCACATAATACCACTTAGGCCTGTGAATGTCAGATGCCCCATTGAACTGTTGAACGGCAAAATGAATGATAATGAAGCAAACAACATTTTCCAGGAGCTGATAGGGAGAATGGCAAAGAAAATGCTTCCAGCAGGCTCGCTATATGCTGGCAGAGTTTACAACGAACCATTAGTGCTATATAACCCATAAGCCATGCAAAACTTTTAAGGAACCTGAAAAATGTAGAGGGAGGTGACGGTTATCTATTGGGGCCATATTGAATGCTGTGGACATATCGTATATCTTTCCAAGTGGCAAGGAGGTATTTACAGGAATCAACATTAGCACCGGTGAAAATGAATTTGTGTCCATAGTCGGCCCGTCAGGAATAGGTAAGAGCACTCTACTCAGAACCCTTGGTTACCTGATACCTCCCACAACTGGCAGAGTCTTTCTTATGGGTGAGGAAATCAAAAGGCCATCATCAAAAATTTCTCTTATACACCAATCAATAGCAACGTTTCCCTGGATGACAGCAATGGATAACGTTAAGCTCGCCCTTTTTGGGAAGGGCATTCCACAGGCTCAAATGAACGATATAGCGACAAAGACCCTTGAAACAGTGGGCTTGAAAGGAGCTGAAGGGTTGTACCCGAAAGAAATGAGTGGCGGCATGAGGCAGAGAGTGGCGATAGCAAGGGCGCTTGCAGGCTCACCAGTTGTGCTTCTGATGGATGAACCATTTGTTCATCTTGATGAACTGACAGCTGAGGGGTTGAGGCAGGAAATATATGACATACTTTTCAACCCTTCAACAACTCTCAAGTCAGTGGTGCTTGTATCTCACAACCTGGACGAGGTTCTTGAGCTTTCTGACAGAGTGCTCATAATGAATGGATCACCTGCAAAGATAGTAGATGAGCTTATAATAGAAATGCCAAGGCCAAGGAGTAGCAGAGATTCAAGGTTCAGCATGTACCTGGATAAAATATATTCATCACTAACACCTGTAAGGTGAGTTCAGTGAGCTTACTGCTTATAATCCAGCTGGCAGCAGTCGCTACAGTGCTCAGGGTTTTATTCATAATTTTAATATCGATACTCACCGGCTGGCTACTTGCATATGCATCAATAAGGAGCTCGATTTTTGAAAGCGTATACATTCCTTTGATAAGTTCACTGGAGTCCGTTCCGGTCATAACATTCTTCCCGGTTGTTTTAGTAATATTTGTTACTAGGATAGGCGGTCCTCTGGGCACCGAGCTGGCAAGCGACTTTCTGGTTTTAACGGCCGTGGTGTGGAACATATGGATAGCGCAGTATCAGGCATTCAAGACCGTACCCAAGGAACTTTATGAAGTTACCATAAACCATGAGCTGGGTTTCTTCAGCAAAATGAGGCATCTGTATATACCATTTTCAATGCCAAAAATAGCAGCAAACCTCTTTCCCAGCTTTGCTGACGCATTATTCTATATAACGGTAAGTGAAGTATTGAGCATAGGCACAAAATCATTTTCAGTTTTCGGAATAGGTAGCCTCATTCCCAAACTTATAAATCTGGGGAATATGTATTATGTTTGGGTTGCAATGCTCACCCTTGCAGTGTGGGTAGCTTTGCTGACCTTTGTTTTCAGGTACATAGCAAGGTTCACGGTTGCAAAATACGGGCTGGATACCTCAGCTCCAATAAGGAGGAGGGGCAGGATAAACATAATGCACACATATCAGGCGTGGAACACGTTGACGGGTCCGATGAAGAGGCTGTCAAAGCATTTTACTAACACCTTCAGGGTCCTACCAACAAGGGGAAACTTTGGCAGAAGGTGGAGCGCACTGAGTTCATCAAAGAGGTACATCATGGCAGGGCTGGCAGTATTCATTTTAACGATACTGTTTGCAGAAATAGCCCTGTTTGTTACATCCGTGCCAGTGAGCTACTGGGGGTACCTGCTCTCCTATACACCGGCAATAGTCTACAACATGGCATTTGACTATGTTAGAGTTGCAATCATAGCGCTGATATCGCTTATAATAGCGGTCTTTGTGGGATATTATTTGGCAGTTCATCAGAGGGCAGCAGTTTCAGTATTTCCTGCAATACAGATTATATCAGCCTTCCCAGCACCCGTATACTTTCCGCTGGTTTTTGCAGCCACTTTCGGTTATATGTATGCTGTTTTTCCCATGGGTTCAGAAATTTACGTTCTTTTTCTAGGATTCGTGAGCACGTTTTACTATGTATTTTACAGTTTCTG
>JBMFVR010000064.1:0-7177 GCA_049965895.1 Nitrososphaeria archaeon
GCTAGAAACCCGGCGCCCGATCGCTGTGCGACGTGCGCTGCATCAATACTGGTTGAATGTAGCATTTCACCTGCCCTCTCCTGAAGTTCTGATGAAAATGTGGCTTCATGTATCAGTAAGTCTACACCTTTGAAGAATTTAACCAGGCCTTCCGAATAAGCTGTATCGCCTGAAATTCCTACAGAAAGTGGCTTTGTTGGTGGGTCACATACCTGATCTGGATAAATAATTTTACCGTTCAGAACAACTTCCTCACCAACCTGAAGCCTTCCCCACAAAGGCCCCTGGGGTATGCCTAGAGCTATTGCTTTTTCAGGATGAAACTTCCTCTTGAATTTCCTCTGTGTAACCCTGTAAGAATAGCTCTCTGTACTGTGGACGGCGCTATGTGCTTCAACACTAACTTCACCTGATTCATAAACAGCGCCTGGCATTGCCATCCTGTAAACAATATCATATTGATGATTCATGTATAACCTTTGCTCAAAGAAATCTAACATCGCCTTTAACCCAGCTGGGCCGATAACGGTTAGAGGTTGTGACCTGTTAAGTAAGTCCATGGTCATCATGAGCCCCACGAGCCCCATTATATGATCAAAGTGCATATGGGTTATAAATATCGCCTTAAGCTTTATAGGATTTAGTTTTGCATAAAGCATTTGCCTCTGAGTTCCTTCCCCACAGTCGAACATAAGCTGGCCCTCCGTAGTGTCAATTACTATAGATGCTGTGTTCCTTTCAACAGTTGGCACTGCTGAGGATGTACCTAGAAATATGGCATACATATATTCATAATCCCAACCAGTCAGTTATAAGGTCATTCCCTGCTTTCCTTCTTGAGCTGCTTGAAACTAAGAAAACGCTTGTTATTTCGGCCAAATCGTCCTGCATTTTAATATTTATTTCAAGCTCCTGATTTTCACCAAACCTATCATTGGCCAATGGTAAATTAACTATAAGCTTTACTTTACCGTCATGTTCCTGAGCCCTGTAATTTAGCCCTGAAAGGTGATCCAGAAGCTTCGAGTACCTAACTGTATTCATATTTTAACTGGTCAATCAGGCTTTTGTTCAATGTCTTGACTGTCTTCGATGCAGGATTATTACCTATCTGCTGTTGTAGCATTTCCTGAAAGGTTGGGACATCTTCTCTCCTGTAGAATATGCCTATTGGTATACCCTTGTCTGTTCCTGCCATCTGCAATGCCTTTGTCAAATCAGATGGATCATGCCCGGAGTCCTCGAGCTTGAACACCTGTTTCTTTACTTCATCATATATATCAAACCAAGTAACGCACGGGCTTATTACGTCCACTAGCGCAAATCCCCTGTGCTTTATTGCTTCCTGAATTATCCACGAAAGATGCTTTGGCTGTCCAGAAAATCCTCTAGATACGAAGGTTCCACCCACTCCCATTATTGATGTAAGTGGATTAAGAGGCCTGTAAACACTGCCATATGGTGTTGTCTTGGTGATTTGTCCCATTCTTGAAGTAGGTGAAAGCTGGCCAGTTGTTAGACCATAAATCTCGTTGTTCATAACTATTTCAACAATGTTATCGTTTCTCCTGGCTGCGTGAACTACATGGTTAAAACCTATTCCATATTCGTCGCCATCTCCGGCAGTCACTATAACAGTGAGTTCTGGGTTTGAATTCTTTATGCCAAGAGCAACCGGCACCGGCCTTCCATGCAAACCATGAAAACCGTAAGCTCTGATGAATCCTGGCAGATTGCTTGAGCATCCAATACCACTTACAATTACTGTATTATGAGGCGGAATTTTAAGTGAGACAAGCGCGTCCTTCAGCGCCGCCAGAACTCCAAAATCTCCACAGCCTGGGCACCAGTCAGGCCTTACATCACTTTCAAAATCCTTTAATGATATCATTTCAGGACACCTCCTTTACAATCAATTTTGATATGAACTTTTCAATTTCTGCTGGATATATGGGCTCGCCATTGTACTTTAACATTCTATCTTTTATTAATACACCTGTTTCTCTCCTAAGGTAATTTGCGAACTGCCCGGTATAATTAACTTCAATGTCAACCATTCTTCCAACCTGTTTAAGCATGCTTTCAACTTCCTGATTCAAAGGATATAAATCTGTAAACTCGTAAGAGTTTACAGAAACGCCTTTCCCTCTAAGCCTATCCATTGCTTCCCTTGCGGGGTTGGCAGAACTGCCCCATGTAATTAGAGTTATGTCAGCCTTTGATGGCCCAAATATGTTAGGCAACCGCATTTCCTTTTTTATATAATCTAGTTTTCTCATTCTCTTTTCATACATCTGCTCTCTAGTTTTCAGCGCGGATTTGAGACCGGCAAGTACATCACTTACATCGTGACCAAATTCGTCATGTTCATCCGTCTTAGCCACATACATCAATCCCGGTGTTCCAGGAATTGACCTTGGCGACACCGCGTCCTCAGTCAGCTGATACCTCCTGAACCATATTCCATTGATCAAATCGCCTGATGCCTGACTAACAAGCTTTCCACGGTTTATTTCAGCTGGGCTAAAATCCTCTGTGATGGTAATGTAAGCACCATCACCTATCGCGAAGTCCATTAGCACAATCACTGGAACCTGATATCTGTCTGAAATATCAAATGACCTGATTGCCGCAGAGTAAGCATCATTTGCATTTACTGGCGCAAATATTACGCGGGGAAAATCGTCCTGAGAAAGCCCAAGCATCATGTTAAGATCACCCTGACCGGTTTTTGTAGGAAGCCCGGTGCTAGGGCCGGCTCTCATTACATCCACAACCACTATTGGTGTTTCCGTCATGGCTGCCTCGCCCATGGCCTCCTGCATTAGTGCGAAGCCTCCACCGCTTGTTCCAGCCATAGCTCTAGCACCTGCATAAGAGGCACCTATGATAGCATTTATTGCCGATATTTCATCCTCTGCAAGGAAGACCGTAATCCCCAGCTTTTCTGCATGATTAGCAAGCCAATGAACTATTGGGCTTGCTGGTGTCATTGGATATGCGGCATAGAACCTGCAGCCTGCAGCAACTGCCCCCAGAGCAAATGAATAATTTGAATGAAGGAATGGGAGCCTCCTGCTATAATCATATAAAAGCTCTTTACCCCTTTCCTGTTTAGACCCTATCTGGTAACCCTCCATTGCTGCCTGTACGTTTCTTTGTGCAACATCCTCCTTCTTTTTACCAAACTGGGTTTTTATTGTCTCCTCTACGACTTTAAAATCTATCCCCATAAGTGAAGCGAGTATACCTAAAGCAACTGTGTTCTTCATTATAGGGTACTTATCATACTTGAGTGCTATGTTAACGAGCTCTGCCGGCACAGTTCTTACTCCATTGGGAATATTGATTGGTTTTACATTTGATGAATCGTAAATTATAACGCCCCCGCTGTTCACCTCGTCAGCATGCTCTTCTATGGTTTGCTGAGTAAACGCTATTAAATAATCTAGTCCATATCCCATACTGTAAACTGGTTTGTTTCCTGCATGTATGTGAAACCATACATGGCCCCCTCTTACTACTGATTGATTACCGTTATAGGTATATATGTATATACCACTCCTTGAAAGAATCCTTGCGAGAATTTCACCTGCACTCTGTATACCATCACCAGCTGCAGCTCCAAGCCTCACCGTCAAATCTTCAACTTTTGTCATGCCTTATATTTTCTCAAAACCGTATATTAATGTATTCCCATTATTTAATATGATTTTTGTTCAGAAAAAAGAAATTATTACTCTATGTACCAGTTTTTATTCCTCTCGCTTCCCCTTTCACTGCGCCGATCGTGCCAGCTGCGCCTGTTGTTCCATTCATGCCTGCGGTCATCCCTTACAGCCTGTGGTCTCCTGAGCCTTTCCTCATCTTCAGGCTCCAGAGGCTTTACTGTAGCTTCAGTCATACCCATTACCTGCACCAACATACTGAGGTCATATTTTGTAACAAGTGAAATTGATTTTCCATCATTACCCGCTCTGGCTGTCCTTCCAACCCTATGGAAATACATAAGAGGCTCATCGGGAAAATCGTAATTTATCACCAACTTGATTCCTGGAATATCTATTCCCCTAGCGGCAACGTCAGTTGCAACCAGAATGTTTGCCCTACCCTTCCTGAATGCATTTAGCGCCCTTTCCCTCTGCGGTTGTGAAAGATCACCATGTATTGCCGCAACATCTCTGAAATAATCCTCGAGTTCCCGTGCTACCCTCCCGGTTCTCCTCTTAGTTCTACAGAAGATCAGGCAACTTTCAGGCTTCTCCCTCTTTATTATCTGCCTTAATTTGTCCAGCTTTTCATCTTCCCTTACAACTGTATAGTACTGATCAAGTTCGACGACTGACGGCTCGTCTGCGCTTAAAATTATTTTTTCCGGATTCTTCATGTACTTTGAAGCAAGCCTGACTATTTCTTCAGGCATTGTAGCTGAAAAAAGAGCCATTTGCTTCATATCAGTTAACCAGTCAAGTATTTGCTTCACATCGTCTATAAATCCCATGTCAAGCATCCTGTCAGCTTCGTCAAGAACTACGTAGTTTACAGCAGAAAGATCAAGATATCCCCTATTTACCAGGTCTATTATCCTTCCTGGAGTTCCAACAACTATCTGAGATCCCCTATCAATCTGTTCTCTTTGAATGTTTATCGATTGACCACCATAAACAGTAACAATCTTAACACCCGTGTATTTGCCCATCTTTCTCATTTCGTTAGTGATCTGAACTGCTAACTCTCTAGTAGGAGAAAGCACCAGAGCCTGTATCACTTTTTTCTTTAAATCAACGAGCTGTAGCAGTGGAAGTCCAAAGGCAGCGGTTTTACCAGAGCCTGTCTTTGCTTGCCCCACTATGTCCTTTCCACCTAGCATGGGAACTATTGCCCTCTGCTGTATTGGGAAAGGTTCAGAAAAGCTCATTTCACTTAGAGCCCTAACTAAGTTTTCACTTAGTCCAAGCTCTTCAAATCCATTCTTATATCCGGTCATTGTAATTTTTTCACTTCTCAGCAAAAGCGTCCAGAGCGATAAGCTAGGACATCGTTTGCGTTATGTTGCGTTCTGCATGGCACTATTTAACTGTTTTTTAAAAAACGGTTTTGTGTCGTGCCCCAAAAATATTATACTATAAGTACTCCAACCCTGGTGAAACTTACAGATAATTAGATATGCTGGATAAACAGTCGAAGATCGATGGGAAGTTACACAATAAGGATATACTGCCATATATCATATATCTGTCAAGGGTCTTAGGAGTAAACACGGGTGCACCGCCACTGTACATCAGTTAAATTCACCAAGAAGGCTTGCCAGACAGAAGGTCGTTATCACCCGTTGAGTAGTTGACGTACTTAACATAAATGTGGCACACTGACTGTTATGAAATACCTGACCCAAGAGTAAATGGCTGATTGTTTACCTTGACGACTCATTAGGATTCACAGTTGGCCATGGGGTGTACGACAATGTCACCTATGCAATAGATTTTTTGGATGATTACATAGAAAAGGCAAGGGAGATACTTACCGATCATGGGCTACAGTTCTTTTCAAACTTAAGACAAAATGGGGTAAGCCTGTTCCAGCAACATCTTGCTGAACTTGACACGTAGTTGGCATAGTGAATAACCAAGAAACAAACGGTAGAGTTCTACGGAACCTTCCAGCAGAAAATACACCTGTTTGTCAACATTGATTTATTCATATACTGGTACAATTATGACAAGCCTCACCTGTATCTGGGCTTTATAAGCTTGAAAAAACTGCAGATATATTTTACAGCGGGTTGGATAAGAGGAGAAGGACTTGCCAATGCTTAAGCGATCTGATGATAAATCATGACAGATCAAAACATAAAACAATGGTATAATAATTTCAGGATACTACAGATGTAATGATTAAAAACCTAATATATTACGCAAAACGGCAAGAGTTAGAGATTAAATAAAAAAACCTTTTTCTAATACTTTAAAAATTTCTAGCCCACAGATTCTGCTAACTCCATTTCTATTAACCTGTTCAGTTCAACCGCGAAGTCTGCAGGTATCTGCTTTTCAAAATCTTCAAGATAACCTGATATTATTAGTGCCCTTGCCTCAGTTTCCTTTAATCCCCTGCTCTGAAGGTAAAAAAGCATTTCCTCGCTTATCTTACCCGCTGTGGCTTCATGAACCACTGTTGAATCATTTTCTTTTACTATCTCATAAGGATATGTGTATGAGGATGATAAACTGTCTGTTATAAGTGAATCACATTTGACAAACGATTTAGAATTTCTGGCGCCACGAGAAACATATACCTGGCCCCTATAGGTTGACCTCCCACCGTTCATTGAAACACCCTTTGACTGTATTGTAGAAGATGTTTCTGGTGCAACATGATATGCCTTTCCTCCAGAGTCGATTTCCTGTTTCCCCGATGCCATGCTCAGTGAAAGTATGTCTGTGCTCGCCCCCCTGCCTACAAGGTATGATGCCGGATAAGCCATCGTAACTGCGCTACCTACGTTTCCGCCAACCCACTCCATTCTGCCTCCATCATAAACCCTAGCCCTTTCGGTTACAAGATTGTACACGTTCTTTGACCAATTCTGTATTGAAGTGTATCTGACCTTTGCTCCTCTTTTTACTATCACCTCAACAACCCCTGAATGCAGTGATGCCTGTGAATAACGTGGGGCGGTGCAGTTTTCTATATAGTGTATGTAACTATCCTCATCGGCCACTATAAGCGTCCTGTCAAATGTGCCCTCATTTGAACTGTTCATCCTGAAATAAGCGTAAAGAGGCTTTTCGAGCTTCACACCCTTGGGCACATAAACGAAGCTTCCACCTCCCCATACTGCATAGGTCAATGCAGAAAACTTGTTATCACCTATTGGAACCACTTTTCCAAAATATTCCCTAACCATGTTAGGGTATTCTTTTACTGCCTCATCCATGGATGCAAATATTACTCCCTGAGAATCCAGCTCCTTCTTGATATTGTGGTAAACCATTTCTGACTCAAATTGAGCACCAACACCGGCCAGAAATTTTCTTTCAGATTCAGGGACCCCCAGCCGTTCAAATGTTTCCCTTATTGAAGCTGGAAGCTCGTCCCATGTTTCTGCCCTCTTATTAACAGGCTTTATGTAATATATAAGTTCGTTCAGGTTAAGGCCACTTAGGTCAGGTCCCCA
>JBMFVR010000065.1:0-6332 GCA_049965895.1 Nitrososphaeria archaeon
ATGTTGGAATACTTAAAGGATGTTCCGCATGTGGCCTCATCTATGAAGCGGGAAACGTCCAGCTTTAGCTGGGCGTAGTTCACATCGTTTTTGCATCTTCAATTATTTGCCTAATTTCCCTTGTCATGTAATTTCCCCTTATCCAGCACATAAACCTTTCCAACATTGTTAAGTGCGGGTTTGCACCGCATGCAAATTTATGGCCTCCTCCATAGTGATTCAGCGCAAGCGGCAGTAAGTCAACGTCCCTTATCCCCCGGTAGAATGAAACTGACCTACAATTATATATGACAATTATAAAGTCCAGGTCCAGATTTTGTGCAGCAAGCTTGGCAGTATATG
Source organism: Nitrososphaeria archaeon (assembly GCA_049965895.1). GTDB lineage: Archaea > Thermoproteota > Nitrososphaeria > Conexivisphaerales > UBA164 > KM4347-05. The sequence continues at coordinate 343 of JBMFVR010000065.1, forward strand.
TGCCAGATGCAGCCCTGCCCCTCATATCTATTACGGCAAACCTTTTTCCTGTTGCGGTCGAAAGTACATTAAGCCCGGATACGATGTTTTCTGCCACCTTAATTTGTTCCTGCAGTTTAATTCTCCATTCCTTAAGCCTTTCTGGCTCAAAATTTCCACGTGAAAATTCTCTTAAGAGGTAAAACTTTCCTCCTTTCTGGCTCATTCCCAGCTTGTAGGTAAGCGTGTTTTTCATCGAGTTTGTATTAGTGTCGGCATCGTCACCTATTTTTGCGATTTGTGCAGATATGTTATCGTTTTGCATGTAAAGCCTGTAGAATAGAGAAGCTGCGCTGGGAGAATTTTCAACGTGTAACGTGCACATCTTTGAAATTGCATCGATATCTTCCTGCTTCCATTCATGATGGTCGACCCACAATATTTTTGATTTTATCTTTTTAAGAGCATTTAAAGCAAGCTCAACCTTGTCATGGTTCAGCGAGATATCAGTTATTATGATGTTTTCTGCGTTGTTGTCAAGTTGGCTCAGAGTATCAGCTATGTATCTGGGATCTGAAAAAATAACCTTAACGTCCCCGCCAGCGTACCTTTTTGCTATCGCTCCACTGCAGACACCATCTAAGTCCGTGTGAGTTATTAATATATTCACGTTTGTAAGTTAGCAGAGCGGTTTAAAAACTAATTGATTTTAAAAGCACCGATACATTAAAAAAGGGTGCATTTAGAATTAAAATGTAAATCGGTAGAAGTTTAAAATGCAAATAAAGATACTTGGTGCCGCTGGCACAGTTGGTAATTCTGGATTCTTAGTAAAGGATGATTCAACGACCTTGCTTTTAGATTATGGTCTTAATCCAGGAAAGAACATGGTTCATCCCATGCATGTTAGACCAAAGGATATAACCGCACTTATAACCACACATGCACACCTTGATCATATCGGATATGAGCCTTATCTATATGTGGGTAAGGGCATGCCGCATTACGCCACAGCTCCGACAATAGAGATTTCTGAGGTTCTCCTTAACGACCTGATAAAAATAAGTGGCGAACGGTTACCTTTTACCTCGGCTGAAGTTCAGAATTTAATCAGAATGAGCACTGCAAGGGCATATGACGAAGAGTTCAGCGTTGATGGATTAAAAATTACTCTTTTCAATGCAGGTCACATTCCGGGTAGCGCAATGGTATATGTAAGGGGCAGTAAGAGGGTGCTTTATACAGGTGATGTCAATCACATAGCGTCAAGATTACTTGAACCAGCATCATATGATCTTCCGGAGGTTGATTATGTAATTTCAGAATGCACATATGCAACAAGGGATCATGAAGACAGGGCAAAGGAGGAGAAAAGGCTGATAGATTTCTCAAATGAAATAATAGAGGGTGGTGGCACAGTTCTGATTCCGTCATTTGCTGTGGGCAGAGCTCAGGAGGTTGCAGAAGTTTACTACTATAATAACTTTAAGCATGAAGTATATATGGATGGTATGGCTCTTACTATCAACGATATTTTGCTAAGGAATTCAGAATACATTAAGGACCCTACAGGATTAAAGAGGGCTTTGGATTCAGTTAAGTACATAAATGGATGGGCTGGAAGGAGAAAGGCAGTTAAAAAGCCTGCCAGCATAATATCACCAGCAGGAATGCTGGTTGGTGGCGCTTCAGTATTTTACAGCAGGAAGATATCTGGAGATCCAAAGAATGGCATAGCAATAGTTTCTTATCAGGTAGAAGGGACTCCTGGTAGGTCATTGATAGATGAAGGCGAAGTCATGCTAGATGGAAAGCTGACTAGTGTAAAGGCAAAGGTTCTTCAGTTTGAGTTGTCCTCACATTCTGGAAGGTCGCAGTTGCTAGAAATGTTCAAAAGACTCAAGGGTTCACCAACAGTAATTCTTGTGCATGGAGACGGTGATTCATGCTCATCCATGTCACAGGAACTGAACGGAATGGGCATAAAGGCTATATGCCCTAAGAACGGAGACATAATTGAATGAACAATAAACTTAACGTAAGTTTGATGGGAATTAATGGTTACTATACGACGTACGTTGAAAGCTACAAGGCCGCTGCCGCTATATATGGTCTGAATATCATAACTGATCCAATATCTCAGGTCAGTGCAAGCAGTGAGCTGTCAGCTGAGAAAATCCTAGAAGTCCTTGTTCCAGAAAAAAGGAACAGTGAAACTTACTATTCATTTTATGTAACAGATATGGAGCTCAAAGATTCCAAGGGTTCAAAGATATTCGGTATAGCTGACCCAAAACTCAGGATAGCTATACTTTCCGAAAGAAGGCTTGCCTCTGACAGAAAACAGGCTAGGGAAAGGATAATGAAGGAGGCCGCACATCTATTGGGTCATTTTCTAGGTCTCGGGCACTGCAGTAACACCACATGTATAATGAGCTATGCTTTAGATCTTAAGCAGGTAGATGAAAAGTACCCTATGCTGTGCAAAAGCTGCCAGGAACAGCTCAAGCTTTTTTTAAGTAGATAAAATTAATAATTCCCTTAAGGAATTTTCAAAAGGGTTTTTATATTTCTATATGGAATAGCCTTAAAGTTGGATAATACAGATTCAATTCACGGTCATGAGTACTTTGATGAAACTACAGGGGCATTTATTCCACCAATTTACCTTTCTTCAATGTTTGAACAGCGGGGACCAGCAAGGAAGAGTTCACGGGGTGTCGACCTCAAGTATTCAAGGGAAGAGAATCCGACAGTTATGGCTCTTGAAAAAGTTATAAGTAGGCTTGAAGGCTCTGAGGATTCTCTTTGCTTTAACAGCGGTATGGCATCAATATCTTCAATATACCTTAATGCCCTAAAGTCAGGTAAAAACATAGTCATAACTTCAGAAGCATATGGGACATCAATAAAACTGGCTGAGGAGCTCTCTAAGTTTGGAGTTAAGGTAAAGAAGGCATTTCCTTCAGCAGACGATATAGTTTCAAGAATAGATTCTGATACGGGAATGGTTTTCATAGAGGTTATGACCAATCCCACACTGAAGGTAATAGATGTGGATCATGTGTCAGAAAGGACAAAGAAGCTGGGAATTAAGTTTATTGTGGATAACACATTTCTGAGTCCCTACTATTTTAAACCTCTCAAACATGGAGCAGATCTTTCTATTGAGAGCCTCACCAAGTATCTTTCAGGTCATAATGATGTCATTGGTGGCTCTGTTTCAGGCAGCAAGGAAAAGATTCTAGACATCTGGGAATGGAGGAGAATGCTGGGGACAATTATGAATCCGATAAGTGCCTACCTTGTAATAAGGGGAATTAAGACACTTGGGGTAAGAATGGAAAGGCATCAGGTAAATGCCCTTAAAGTTGCGGAATACCTGAGCTCGCACAGCAAAATAAAGGATGTAATGTACCCTGGACTTGAAAATGATAGCTATCATGAAATTGCCAAACGCATGTTCGGGGGATTTGGCGGAGTTGTGAGCTTTAGGGTGAGGGGAGGAAGAAAGGAAGCCCTTAACGTGCTATCATCCATTAAACTGATAAAACCGTCTCCGAGCCTAGGTGGCACGGAAAGCATAATGACTTATCCTATTCTCTCGGCATCATCTACAATAAACGAAGATGACAGGAAGAAGCTCGGAATAACAGATTCTCTGCTCAGGCTCTCAGTCGGACTTGAAGACACCGAGGATATAATATCTGATCTCGAACAAGCTCTTTCAAAAATCTGAAATGCAAAAGTTTATATTATCATTTTTGCTATACAGTTAAACGTCATGGAAGTTGTAGAAGCTTGGGTCCTGGCAATCGTTCTTATAACTCTTGGTCCAGCTCTTACCATATATTTGATTTGGAAAATAATCGGGTTCAGGGGATACATGTCGCTTTTCCAGTTCGTTTCTGGGAAGTCATTTCTGTATAAGCTTGATCCTAGGACTAAAATACTTCTTGCAATAGTGCTTACGACAATCGGGGCTGTAACCATATGGTGGATATCCCTGATCTTTCTCATCGTCCTGCTTATGATGTACATTTGGACTACTGATCCAGTGTCAAAGTACAGGATCGTGCTTCCGCTTACTCTTGCTACATTTATAGGAACGGCTTGGACTGAAGGCATGTTCACTCCACCCGAGACACTAGCCCTCCTTTTTGGGAAGGACACTTTCCTTATTCTCTTTCCAGCAGCATTTCAGGACATTGGAGCGTATGGCTTTTCAACACAGGGCATATTCTATGGTTTGCAGATAGCTTTCAGGGCCTCTACGGGAATAGCTTCTGGCTTCCTTCTTGTATTCACAAGCTCCCCTTCAGATATACTGGTTTCACTGGAAAAATCGAAGATCCCAGTAGAGATAGGGTTTGGTCTTATTGTGGGCATAACTTCAATACCCAAAATACTTGAATCTACAATAACCATAACTGATGCCGCAAGGGCAAGGGGATTTGACTTCACAGGTGGTGCAGGATTAAAAATTGGAGCAATGATCAGGAGGTCGATTGAACAGTTCAAAATTGTAATTCTCATAATAGCTTCAGTTGTAATATGGACCCTCAAGGGCGCACAAAACATAGCCATTTCAGCGGACATCAGAGGTTTCAGGGCCATGCCAAAGAGGACATATTATAATGAACCGACAATAAAGAGGGCCGATATAATAGCCATAATTATCATACTCCTTGTTTTTGCCATTGGGCTTTACCTTTCAGGAGCAGGCTTTGGACCACTGGCATATAATCCTTGAAATCTATTAATTCATATCTTTCAGGGAAAGTTTTTAAAGTAATTAATTAGAGATTAGTGAAGGCAATGCCTGAATTTGGTTATTCGTTTGAAGATTACATGGAGGCTTCCGATGCTAGGGGTAGCCTTAGGGAGGTTGATGTCAGCCCCAAGGAGGCTAGGGAACTGGCAGTTTACCTGAAGGGTATGACAATAGACAGGGCAAGGCAGGTACTTGAAGAAGTGATATCAATGAAGAGACTTGTTCCGTTTAGAAGGTATAACCTTAAAATGGCACATCATAGCGTCGAAGGATTCAGAACAGGAAAGTATCCTGTAAAGGCAGCAAAACTGTTTTTGAAGCTTCTAGATAATATTGAATCGGTTGCTGATTATAAGGGGCTGGACCCATCAAAAATGGTTCTAGTGCACGTTGCAGCGTATCCAGGTAGGAAGCTCAAGAGGAACATTCCGAGGGCATTTGGAAGATCATCTCCAAGAAACAAAGTTCTTGTTCATTTTGAAATTGTGGCGAGGGCCATATGACAAGCTATTATCCTCTTTTGGCAGAAGCAAGGCGCAATGTATTACTTAAGGAATACCTTGATGTAAACCTAAAGCAGGCCGGATTCATTGATATGACCATCGAGAAGACACCGCTTGGAACTAGGCTAAATGTGCTAGCGTTGAGACCTGGGCTAGTAATAGGTCCTCATGGATCCAGCATAAGGGCTTTAATGGAGGATATATCAAAGGAAACTTCACTTAAGGATATAACTGTAAATGCCATGGAGATCCAGAATCCGGCTTTGGACCCCAAGGCCATTGCCCTTAGGTTATCTAATGCGCTCCAGAAGGGGGTGGCTTTCAGGAGAGCAGTTACGGGGGTTATGAATGAAGCAATGGGTGCAGGCGCTCTTGGGATTGAGGTAAAGCTGCAGGGTAAAATAAGAAGTGAAAGAGCTGCCTTTCAGAAATTCACCGAAGGGGTCATACCAAAGAGCGGCTTCCCTCGTGAATTTTATACTAGAACGGCTGTGGAACACATACTTATGAAAATGGGGTTATATGGGGTGAAGGTAACTGTAGCATACAAATACCAGGAAGAATTTCGCATTAAAAAGGAGGTAGAAAAGGTTGAAAGTGATAAAAGTAACAAAACTGAGTGATGAAGATCTAAAGAAGAATTTGGAGGAACTCAGAAAGGAGTCCCTCAGGCTTAAGAACCTTAGAGTCACTAGGATGCTAGCTAAGGAATCAGGTTCAGTAAAGAGTGTCAG
>JBMFVR010000065.1:6342-7118 GCA_049965895.1 Nitrososphaeria archaeon
AGGCGCAACATGGCCCGCGTTCTAGCTGAAATGAGAAAGAGGGGAATTAAGGCATGATAAGGCTCGGTGAATCAATAAAAGTTAAAAACCTTGGTGTAGAAGGCTTATTGGTTTATGAAACTAGGAAAACTTTCTGGATCAGTTCTGGGCGCATCAAAATCGTTCCAAAGCATGGAAATATATTTGAGGCGCACGGTAAAATATACTACGGTAACAACATTGAAAAAAGAGCATGGGAGAGGTTAGACTCATAATGATCAGCAGTTTGGGTATCAAGGTATCTCAGCCATCCGGCACATGCTCTGACACGTACTGCCCTTACCATGGTCACCTAAAAATAAGGGGAAAAATAATGATGGGAAGGGTTACAAGTCTCAGGATGAAAAAGGCAGCAGTTGTTGAAATTGAGTATCCATCATATGATCCAAAATTCACAAGGTATGAAAGAAGGAGAAGTACCATACATGCCCATGTACCTTCCTGTGTCAGCGTCAATATAGGTGATCTTGTTGCCATTGTGGAGTGCAGGCCACTGGGAAAGAACATTTCTCATGTTATGCTTGGTAAGGTGACATCGTAAAATGCCGGGCGAAAAGACAAGAGCCGTTTCTGCAAAGGGTGTTGAAGAGTATAAGCCCCATATTACAAAGTGCATACCTGTTACCGCAATGATAAATTGCGCTGATAACACTGGGGCAAAGAAACTTAAGGTGGTTCAGGTTATTCGTTATAAAGGAAGGCTAAAGAGGGTCCCATCAGCCGCAGTTGGAGATGAG
>JBMFVR010000066.1:0-7101 GCA_049965895.1 Nitrososphaeria archaeon
GTTCAGGAAACCAGGGAATAACAAGCACTGTTCCCCTGTACATATATGCCAGCAATTCAGGAATTAGCGAGAAGGAACTCTACAGATCAATAGTAGCTAGCTGGATGACAACCATTTATGCCACTGCATTTACTAAGTATATTTCTCCACTTTGCAGCGTGGGCATAAAGGGAGGGGCGGGCTTAGCTTCAGGATTTGCTTACCTGATGCAGGGAAACGAAAAAGCTGCTGAATTATCTGCAATAAACCAGACTGCAAGCCTTGCAGGAATGGTCTGTGATGGGGCAAAACCAGGATGTGCTCTTAAGGTGGCTTCGGGTGTTGAAACAGCATACAGATCTGCATTTCTTGCCAAAAATGGTCTCAGGCCTTCTCAGCTGGAAGGCATTACTGGCGAAAGTCTTGAAGAAACTCTTATCAACATAAATGAATATATAAATAGTGTATCAAGTTATGCAAACAGAATCATATCAAATATAATTTCGGCTAAACTTAATAAAAGCGCTCAAAATTTTGGGTAAAGCAATTTTGGGTAATCTTGGTCATCAAGGTTTAATTCAAAATAGTATGTTCTTTCATGGATTAGCTTTATTTTGTTAACGCATTCCATGAATCCATTCATACTCTTCAACTGCACCGCCCTGTCAATCCTGAACCTTGTATCTGGATTTATATCATGAACGAACTTGGCTATTTTCTGAACTTCTTCACAATCAACTAGCCCTGGGTAAAAAACCGTTTCAGCGACGATCTTTTCAGATTTCCCGTATTTTTCAAAGTTTTTAAGGGTGTCTCTGTTACTTTTTCCTGTCAATCTGATGTGCGTGATTTCATCGATTGCCTTTATACTAAATGTGATGCCGTCTGAGAGCAGGAAAATCTCATCGTCAAGAAGTTCGCCGTTTGTTATAAGCCATGTACCAATACCATTAATTTTAAGGCGGTTCATAATTGTTTTTAGTTCAGGGTCATAAGTTGGCTCACCGCCTCCCAGAAAAACAAGTTTTACTGCATTCTCTTTAAGTATTTCTAGAAGCTCGTTGATGTTTAGATGTTTAATCTTTATTTTGTTTAGTGTTTTAACAGTGCCTTCTGGAAGGGAAGTGCACCAGGGACTGACATTTCTTACGCAGTAGGTGCATTTCCAGTCACATGCATCGAACATTGCATATGCACTGCCATCACCAAATTGCACTATATGGTATATTGTGCTCATTATATTTTATCATTTATAATGACGCTATTAATCTTGTGTTATCATGATGTGCGTTTAATGATAGATAACTAACTATGACTATTAAGAGTTTGCGGGGGGTGGGATTTGAACCCACGCACCCCAACAGGACGAGGTTCTAAGCCTCGCGCCATTGACCAGGCTAGGCGACCCCCGCAAATGGACCGGGGGGGACTCGAACCCCCGACCTCTCCCATGCCGCGGGAGCATTCTACCACTGAACTACCGGCCCTATTTTTACTATAATTTTGAAAGTTTTTATGCATTACGCTTTATGAACCGGCAAAAATTTATGGATGATATATTGTCATTTCAATTTATCGTTTTAATTTATTAAAAAATGGTTTGACCACATTGTCTAATATTTTAGGCTTTCAATGTTAATTATTCAATTAATGAGAAATGGTTTAAAGGTGATATTAAAATGGGAAGAACAGCAACTCTGTTAGGGATTTGGATACTAGGTTATGCTATAGGATTTATAGGATATATAGCACTTGCAGAAACAAATGCATTGGCATTCATGTTAGCAGCACTGGTCAAAATATTTGGCAATTACCAGATAGTGGCCGCAGGGCTTGTGGGATTGGCAACTTCATTTCTAGCCCTGGTGATAGTGATAGCATGGAGCTACTGGAGCTCTCCAAGTAAAGTTTAAGTATTAAAGGGACCATATAGCGTGAAATGGCCTCCGTTTTTTTGGATGTTGGCGGCACATTAGTTGACTTTAGACCAAATTATTTTGAACCTATTTATGACGTTCTAAATAAAAGAGGGTACAATGTTAAATTAAAGACTGTATTCAGGATCATATCTTCTTACCTAGGTAGTCGCAAGATCAAGTTTGTAAACGGTAATCCAATGATAGACTTTGACGAACTTTTAAGGGAAATGAATCTCCAAGTCGATGAGCAAACCAGGAGTGAACTGTTTTCTCTTGATTTTTCATCAAGCACGTATTCGCTTTACCCAGATACAGCAGTATTTCTGAAATGGCTTGAAAGTAAGGGTTTCAGGTCTCACATAATAAGCAACGCTTCAGAAAAGCTGAACAGAGTACTCAACGAGCTTGACCTGAAAAAGTATTTTTCGGCAATCACAATATCATATGAAGTTGGTGCCGCAAAGCCGTCTGAGACCATTTTCAGGATTGCGCGCGAAAGAGCTGGGGAAACTGGGCCATATATAGGGGATATATATGAAGTTGACTATCTGGGAAGCATTAGGGCAGGATTTGTACCAATACTTATTGACAGGCAAGGATTTTACGACGATCTTAAAGGGGTCCAAGTGGTGCACAATCTAATTGAAGCTGAACCTCTCATAGAAAATTTTCTGGGATCAATATCCCCAAAAGGGTAATATTTTGGATTTGCATGAACATAGCAGATGAGCTTCGAGAATGCCATAGAGGAAATCATTGGCAGGATTGAACCTGGGATGAGTATAGCTGAGCTTGAAAGGCTCAAGGTTTCAGTTGCAAGGAACTACCACCTTTCAAGGATTCCAAGGAACTCTGATATAGTTCAATATGCGAGCACTCGCGGTATAAGCCTGAACCTTATTACAAAGCCCTCCAGGAGCATTTCTGGTGTAACAGTGCTCGCTGTTATGTCAAAGCCGTTTCCTTGCCCTCCCAATGCACAGTGTATATACTGTCCCGGAGGCGTGGATATAGGAACTCCCAAATCCTATACCGGATACGAACCTGCATCGATGAGGGGAAAGCAGAACCTGTATGATCCATTCTATCAGGTTAAGAGCAGGCTTGACCAGCTGACTGGGCTTGGCCATTCAGTTTCAAAGAATGAAATCATAGTTATGGGTGGAACCTTTCTCAGTTTTCCTGTTGATTATCAGGAATGGTTCATCAAAGGGATTTATGATGCACTAAATGATCATATGAGTACAACAATGGATGGAGCAGTTTTGAACAACGAAAATGCTAGGAACAGGTGCGTTGGGCTAACTGTTGAGACAAGGCCAGACTACTGCAGAGAAGAACACGTTGACATGATGCTGAGGTATGGGGGAACAAGGGTTGAACTTGGCGTTCAATCGCTGGATGAATCAATTCTCAGGAAGGTTCACAGGGGGCACAGCTTATCAGACACCGCAGATGCATTCAGAATTGCAAAGGACGCCGGTTTTAAGGTAGTTGCTCACATGATGCCAGGATTACCCAACTCCACGCCGGATGATGATCTGAAAAGCTTTTACACCCTTTTCAATGATGAAAGTTTCAGGCCAGATATGCTGAAGATCTACCCCACTTTGGTTGTAGAGGGAACGCTCCTCTACAGGATGTATGAAATGGGGTTATACAAACCATTAACAAATAATGAGGCTGCAGAAATAGTGGCCAGCGCCATGGAAATGGCACCGCCATGGGTCAGGATAATGAGGGTGCAGAGGGACATACCGGCATTTAAGATAAAGGCAGGTCCTACCGCAGGGAACTTGAGAGAACTGGCGCTCGAAGTCCTGAGAAAGCGTAAAAGCGCTTCCCGTGAAATAAGATTAAGAGAGGTTGGATTCAGAAAAATCGATCCTGTATTGTTTAACACGTTTAGGCTAAGGAATATGATGTACAGGGCATCAGGCGGTGAAGAGTATTTTATCACATATGAAGATGATGCCGGAGACATTGCTGGCTACTTGAGGTTAAGGCATCCATCTGAAAAGGCACATAGAAAAGAGGTGAAAGGTGCTGCCATAGTCCGTGAACTTAGGGTAGTAGGAAGGGTAGTACCTGTAGGGGAAGAAGGTAATGGATGGCAGCACAGGGGAATAGGCATGTTGCTCATGCATGAGGCTGAAAGGATCTCTCTTGAAAAAATAGGTGTTAAAAAGGTTGTAGTGATCAGCGGAATTGGAGTTAGGAATTACTATAGAAGGCTGGGTTATGAAAGGGAAGGGCCCTATATGTCAAAAACGATAAGGTGATCATTGCCAGAGATCATCGCCCACAAATCTGACCAGAGCCATAAGCACTCCATGTTCAAGGTAATCTGACCTGGTCATCAATCCCTTCGTATAATATCCTATGGCTCCGATGCCTCTCTTTGTGCCTTTCTTCCCCACTATGCTGTCCATCACATCACCAAGTTCTTCTCCAGATTTCATTCTTTTCTCTACGGTTTTAGGAACCATAAATGAGCCAGTCATTCCAAGTGATTCAACCCCGTCTTTTCTTACTATACATACAAAGGTAGCCACAAAGAACCGGTCAGATATATCAAGCCCCCCTCCCTCAATTCCTACGCCGAATTCGGCACCGCTGACTTTGTGCATTGCTCTGACTGCCCTATTTCTGGCACCAATTAAAAGCTCGTTATTGAATGGTTGAGGTGGTACCCCAGATTCAACTTCAACTGAAACAATTTCAGGGTTGGATTTGAAGGCAGTCCTAAATGCATTTTTAACTGCTTCAATCTTTACTATATTATTACTGCCAACCGCTACAATCATATCACTGGTGTCTCCGTTCTTGTATTAAAAAATACCTTACAGCACGTGAATCAAAACTATCATGGGAGCAAAGAGTACTGAAACAGTCATTATTACTTTTATGAGTGGGTTAACTGCCGGTCCTGCTGTATCCTTTACGGCATCGCCTACGGTATCACCTACAACGGCCGCCTTATGAGCGTCTGAGCCCTTACCACCATATAGCCCGCTCTCTATTACCTTCTTAGAATTGTCCCAAGCTGCACCCCCGGTCGTCATCCAAACAGCGGTGGGTACACCAGAAGCTATTGCCCCAAACATGTAACCACTTAGGGCAGTTGGTCCAAGCAGAAACCCGACAACCAATGGTAATCCTGCAGCTATCAGTGCAGGAACAAGTAATTTTTTAAGTGAAGCCCTTGTGGCTATGTCAACGCATGCTTCATAATCAGGGTTACCCTTTCCCTCAAGTATACTAAATTCCCTGAATTGACGCCTTATTTCGTTAACCATACTAAACGCTGCATAATCAACCGCTTCCATTAATCTTGAGGTAAAAAGAAAAGGAACAACTGCTCCAATGAAGAGCCCCACAAGCACCAGCGGGTTAAATATTTGTAGCGAATCAAGTTCGCTTGGAGGAAGTTCAAGCACAAAAGCTATGAAGAGTGAAAGTGCAGCAAGTCCTGCAGATGCAATTGCATAAGCCTTGGTTGTTGCCTTAGTTGTATTTCCAACAGCATCGAGTGGGTCAGTAGCATTGTTTCTTACTTCTTCAGGAAGGCCGGCCATTTCAGCAATTCCGCCGGCATTATCGGTTATGGGGCCAAAGGTGTCAACAGAAATTACCATGCCGGCCATGGACATCATTGAGGTTGCAGCTATCCCAACTGCATAAACTCCCGAATAGAATCCTGAAGACGGATAGTAAAGCCCTCCGTTTGCCAGAAGGACAGCTATTATAGCCACAGCTATTATTATGACGGGGAATGTTGATGAAAAGAGCCCACTTGAAATTCCAGATATTATGTTTATTGCAGGACCAGTCTGAGATCTTTGTGCAATTCTTCTGACTGGGCCATAGCTACCTGAAGTAAAGTATTCAGCAAATGCGTACATACTGGCCATTACCAGTACTCCTGCAACTATTGATACCATAAGACCAGCCTTTGAAACTATTGAACTTTCAAGTCCCCCAGTACCATAAATGAGGACAGCATTGAGCACTATAGCAACAATGGAACTTATTATCAGTCCATTATAAAATGCTCCCATTATTCTCTTTGGGTTTCTGAGCTTTACAAACGGTATTGAAACTATGGTTGCTATGACAGCTATTCCACCTATCATCAGTGGCAGAGTAACGGCCATGGTGCCTAGCGCCTTTCTAATTGGCTCTAAAAGGTAACCGAGCAGCATCGCAGTTATCAGCGTAACAGCATATGTTTCAAAGAGGTCTGCCCCCATGCCGGCGCAGTCACCAACATTGTCACCAACGTTGTCAGCTATAACGCCAGGGTTCCGGGGATCGTCTTCAGGTATCCCTGCCTCAACCTTTCCTACTAGGTCAGCACCTATGTCAGCCCCCTTGGTAAATATTCCGCCACCAACCCTTACTAGCAGACTTATTAGCGATGCCCCAAACATGTAACCGATTATATCCAATGGTGTTTTAAACATCATGTAAAGTAATGATATTCCTATGAGCGCTATGCCTATTGCAAAGGTTCCCATTATTGTGCCTCCTGTAAACGCGATATCAAAGGCACCCTTTATTCCTGACTTCAGTGCTCTTGAGGCTGTTCTCACGTTTGCTCTTACAGAGGTCTGCATTCCAATGTAGCCGGCAAACGCCGAGCTGAGTGATCCAACGACAAAGCTGAGCGCATTCTGCCAGCCTATTGCAGCTGAAATAAGGATTGCAAGGACCACAGTAGCAGCCATCACGGCCTCCATTTCCCTTTTAAGGAATGTATCAGCACCTACTTTTATATACTGTGAAATTTCCCTCATTTTCTGATTTCCCTCGTCTTCCCTTAGCACCTTAAAAAAGGCAAACCCGGAATAAATGATTGATAGCACACCAAGTATAAGCGAAATTAGCGCAAAATCCATACTCATACTGTTAGTAAATAAATGATAATATATATATTTTATTTCCAAGAATTGTAGTCTTGCAAAATAATAGCATTTTATATCAAAATAGAATTATAAAATTGTTGATTTGCGATTAACGGTAAGTTTAATGATATGCTGCTGTTATTTTATTAGGTCAAATTAATTAGTCATCAGCCTATGATATGAGATCTACCGTCAAACCTTAAGATCTTACTCAGGCCCTTACTGGTAACGGTATAATTTACTCATATCTATCCGCCAGCGGTAAGGAACTTGCCACATAAAATGATGCCAGAATA
>JBMFVR010000067.1:0-7058 GCA_049965895.1 Nitrososphaeria archaeon
CTCGCATGATGGTTGTCATTGATATCACCTCCATGCGTCGGGGGGTGACATAGGTCTATTGGTTTACCACTTGTCATATAAAAGAACAATAGGAAAATTATTTAGTGAACATTAATATTAATCATTAGTTTATTTAAAAATAAATTGGCACAGTTGTTCAGAAAGGCTTTTAATCATTAATATGAAAAGGGAGTACGTGCACGCTTATCCAGGAGATTATCTGGCTGTAATAGAAGAATTTGAACCCTTAGGTGATTATTTCATTAAAGATGGTGAAATAATTGCTTCTAAGGTTTCTGAAATTAAGAAGGATAAATCAAAAAACAGATTTATATTAATGGGTTAATTAGAAAATTTGTAAAGATAGGAGATATAGTAATTGGAAAGGTGGATTACATGCAGAAGCCATTTGCGCATGTAATAATTTATATGGTAAACGATAAAAAATTGCCTGGAGATTTAAAAGCCATGTTTTACTACGACCCCGATCTTAATCTGGTTCCATTTAATGAAGGTGCCATAATAAGGGCAAAAGTTATAAGGATCACAGCTGGGCACTTGATGATCGATATACAAGATAATGAACTGGGTGTGCTTGAATCACGGTGCCCCTATTGTGGTGGTCCGTTAATAAAAAAGGGAAGAAATATGGTCAGATGCTTGAAATGCGGAAAAAGCTCATTTATGAAACTTGCGCCTGACTTCTATTCAAGTAGAATTAAGCATATTAATTATAGCAATATTTTTTAAAAGGTAAATTTAACGTTAAATAATGAGTGCTGCAGAAAATGACATTATGGAAAGACTTAAGCTGGTAATGGATCCGGAACTTAAGAAAGATATTGTTTCTTTGGGGTTCATAAAGAACGTTAAAGTTGAGGGAAAAAATGTAAGCTTAGAACTTAGCCTTACATCGCCTGCTTGCCCTTTTATCAATGATATATTATCTGATATAAATAAATCTCTTGAAGGTTATTTTGTAAATATAAAGCTTGGATACACTGTACCTTCAGGGGCTTTAACAAGAAAACAAGGAATTCAGAAAGTTAAAAATATAATAGGTATCGGTAGCGGAAAGGGCGGTGTAGGGAAATCTACAATAGCTATTTTAACAGCATTAGCATTAAGGGAAACAGGGGCAAGGGTTGGAATTCTTGATGCAGACTTCTATGGAGCAACAATTCCGTCAATGCTTGGAGCCATAGAGCAACCAAACGTCAATGAGAATCAGATGGTAGAACCAGTGGAATATTATGGAATGAAGATAATATCAATGTCATATTTCTTGCCACAGGGTGCCAGTTTAATCTGGAGAGGGCCTCTTTTAGCTAAAGCAATTGACGATTTTGTTACAAAGGTTGAATGGGGTGAACTTGATTACCTAATAATTGATATGCCGCCAGGAACTGGCGATGTGCCATTAACCTTTTCACAAGAAAGACTGATAAACGCCGCTGTAATTGTTAGCACCCCACAGCCTGCAGCCTTGAATGTCGCTTTAAAGATGGTTGATGTTTTCAAGAAGCTCAATGTACCAATAGTTGGGATTGTTGAAAACATGAGTTATCTTATATGCCCAGGCAGCAAAGAGAGGGTAAACCTTTTTGGTCAGGGTGTAGTTGAGAGCAAGGCCAAGGAAATAGGCGTTGATTACCTGGGATCTATACCGCTGTTTCCAAGCTTAAGAGAGGCCGAGGATGTTGGATTAAACATGGAACAAATTAAGGATATAATTGAAATATATATTCCCATTGCTAAAAAGATAGCGGGTAAAGTGAGTGTTATAGATTTTAATGCCAAAGAAAGGCCCTTTTTCCTTAATGTACAAAAAAAGCCAAAACAGTAGGGCTACTGACAATTAGAATAATTTGATAAAATTCTTTCAGCCGCTTCAATTCCAGAAACTCCGCTAGAAGCTATGCCAATTCCCTTGTAAGGAGCTCCTGCAAAGTACATGTTTGGCGGTGTCGCATTATTTATTTTCTGGACCAATTCGCTGTGGCCAACCATATATATTGGCATTGCTGAATTCCAAATTCTTACAACTGATTTTACGGGATAGTTGTTTGTGACACCAATTTGTATCAGCTCTTCTGCTACCTTTTGGGCATAAAATTCTTCATCCTTACCATATTCCGTGCTTATAAAAGACCTCAACAATTCATAATCATCCATTTTGGCATAGTTCCATTTGCGGCTCATAAAGGTGCTTCCACGTAATTTAAATCCAGAATGGCTTGGCATCAAAAAGCCTGAAAAGGCTCCTTGCAATTTTATATCGCTTTTTTTGTAAATAGTATTTACAACAACTATATCCGAGTACTTTATTGAAGATAACAAGTAACTGAGCCTTTTATCTACATCGCTCAAAAGTTTAGCGGCCGAAGGCGCAGGTACAGTCAAAACCACTTTACTGCACTTTATATTGTTTTTATCGGTTAATATTCGCCATACACCATATTCATTATTGATGCTAATTGCAGTCTGGCCTGTAATTATTTTAACACCTTTAGTCTCTGCAAATCTTTTAAAATTTTTAACTATTTCTCCTAAACCGTTCTGGGTTGATACAATGCTATAATGTTTTTGGCCGTGCCGTTTAGTAAAATATAATGAAAGGCTTTTTCCTTCTTTTGCTATTTTGTAGATATATGGAATATAAGATTTAGAACTTATTATCGAAATGTCAGCACCCATAATCCCTCCAAATAATGGATCAATTACGTTTTTTGAAAATTCTGAGCCAAATTTTTTTTCAAATAAATATTTTATATCAATATCTTCAGACAAATTATTCAGTTTTACAAACGGTTCAAACATAGCCCTTATATATCCATGAACTGAAAGAAGTCCAGAACTTACAAAATTGTATAAATCTTTTAAATTTAATGACGGAACCCCCGTAATCAATGATTCTGGGAATCGTCTAAGCTTATTTCTTGAGTATACTAAGAATTTTAATGTTTCTGGATATATAAAATTATCAACAACACCGGTAAGCTTAGACAGCTCATCAAATTTTCCATAACCAGTTATTAATTCATCAGGTCCTTCCTCTGTGATTATCCCCATTATACTAGAAGTCTTAATTTTTCCCCCGAGTTCATTTTGAGATTCTAATAGCAGAACTTTTTTGCCCAATTCCGCCAATTTTATAGCTGATGCCAGTCCAGAAATGCCGCCTCCTAAAATGGCAATATCATATTGTTGATCGTTTAGCACAGCCAGCTATCGGCTATAGTTTAATAAAATGATTTCTGAAATTGTTTCGTATCTTTGATTTATGAGTTAAATCTCTTTGCAGGATTCGAGCACCTGAAATGGCATTGCTCGAAAGCATGTCATTTACTATTGATACCCATTTAAAATCATAATAACATAATTTGCAAACATCATATATACATATGATGAATTATTTATTTTTATATTTACCTTTTAACAGAATCAAATTGAACCTGCCTTAAAGAGTATAGTGTTATCTTGCTAGATATCTTGCTAGATATAATTGTATTATCTTTTATATCCTATTTTTCTTAAAAATAACCTTCTTTCTTCCTTATCCTCAGATCCCTCTATTCCCTTAGGCTTTACACCATCTATAATTCCAAGAATGCCCCTACCAGTTTCGTTTTCGGCTATTATAATACTAATTTGATTTGCTGTAGCTACATATATATTGACTACCTCTTGAACTGCTTTCACTCTATCAAGCACATTTATAGGGAAACTTCCATTTAAAAAAATTACAAATGAATGCCCGGCCCCAATTAGATTGGCATTATTTACAGCCAGATCAATACACCCAGTATCATTGCCATCAAATCTTATTAGTGCCTTTCCACTTGATTCGCAAAATGCAATTCCGAACTTTATTGCAGGCGACGAGGTTGCTAGGGCCTCATACAGGTCTTCTACAGTTTTTATAAAGTGTGATTGCCCTATTATTATATTGTAACCATCCGGTATGTTTATTTTTATTTCCTTTATTTCCATGATTCATTTATTTTTTAACGGTCTAATATCCTTTACTTATTCTATTTGATCTTTAAAAGTTTAGAAAAATGTTTAAGTTTATATACACAGCACCTTTAAAGTAAGATATGAGTGATGAATTTATTGTTAAAATAGGTCCTCCAAGGTTAACAAAATATGAATTTGCCAGAATTGTTGGAGCAAGGGCTTTAATGCTTTCATTTGGAGCTCCCCCATTTGTGCAAGGTGATTTTAAAAACACTTTTGAAATGGCAGAATATGAAATAAAGCAGAAACTATTACCAATAATAATAAGGAGAACTCTACCAACGGAAGAATATCAGGATGTTCCGTTAAGGTTTTTGAATGTCCCTATTATTTAATACCATCTGAATGAAATAATTTTTCATTTTTATTACATCTTGAGGGCCAGGATTTTTGGTTATGTCTGTATCAGTAATCAGCTCAGAAATAAAAGATAATGGAACCTTGTCAAATAGTCCTATGCTTATACCATTATAATTTATCTTTAATGGTGGGGGAGGATAGCCGTCATTGGCCTTATATGATTCACCAACAGCAATTGTAGGTATGCCCAAATAATTTGAAATATAGATAAGAGGAAATGTACCCACTTTATTAGTGAGGTATCCAGAGGAATAAATTCCATCAAATCCAATAACAGCACAATCTGAAAACTCAATGAATTGAAAAATTGATGAATCAGGAATTACAGTTACATCAGCAAATTTTGAAAGTTCTTCTTTAGCATTTTGGGACTCATTTCCAGGAACTGATTCCATCAAGTAAACTTTTTTTACTTTGCTAGCCATTAAAATATCTTTTACCGCTAAAGAATTACTGATTGTGATTACTGTATTGGCTTCAATCAGGTTCTCAGATATTTTCTTTCTGGCATTTTTCCCATAATTTTTTAGGTTATTTATAATCAAATTAAAGTCATTTTTCTGTTTAGCAATCGATATAGCTTCAATTACATTGGATATTGAGCCCATTCCAGGCCTTATATAGGCTAGCTTTTCAAGAGCATCATCTATTTTACCTTTATACTTTTCAATATACTGTATGGACATTTCGTAGTACCATGAAGAACCGTGAACAAAGTCGGCTTCCATTGCTTTTAACAATTCATCTGATTCCGTTGAACCCATTTAATACCCCCCTTTTTCGTCCCACGGGAGAGTACCTATCTCCAATGTTTCAAGCAACGACTTTAGTATCCTGTAGGTCATACCCCAAACTATAATACCATTATACATAAGAGTCCAATTTTCATAAATACCTTTCATTTTTTGTTTTATTAGCATGGTATTATGCAGATCCAGTGGTATCCAATGAACGCTCTCAAGTTCATATTTGCTTAACTTTACTTCACCAACACTATCCATTGTAAACACTGATGGTAAAACATGCACCGACATCTCATTTGAAGGTTCATAAAGTTGTAAAACACCCTTAAAATTAGAATGGTTTAGATTAATGCCTGTTTCTTCAAATGTTTCTCTTTTTGCTGTTTCTACAAGATCCCCATCTTGTTTAACATATTTGCCGCCTGGAAAAGCTATATCACCACTCCACGGATCATCATCGCGTTCTATTCTTTTGACCACCATAACACTGTTCTTGCTAATATCAATTATTATTGCTACTGCTGCCCACTGTCCTTCACCGGTAGGTTTTGGTATAGCAAATGATAACCTTTCGACGTTCAATTTAACAATAATAAGTTCTTATCAGTAAATAAAAGCATTTATCACAAAATCAGCTGGCTATTATTTATAATTATAATTCGTGAACTACACAGTTAAAACTGAGCTTTATCGATGAGGCCACGTGCGGAATACTGAACAGTGAAATATAAAATATGCATTTAAAATACATTATTTAAAATACATGCAGGATCAGAACTCAATGGATTCCCAAAATAAGCAAATGACCTTGCCCTGCTTCCACCGCATTCCCATTTGTACTTACAGGTACCGCAATTGCCATTAAATGACCGCATTCTGATATTTTTTAACAAAGAAGACTCCCTGTAAATGTTTACAATTTTATCATATCTTACATTTCCTAATGGTATAGGCAAAAATCCGCCAGGGTAAATTGTTCCTTTATGATCAATAAAAATTATGCCATCACCATCAAGGGTTCCATTATAGTTTAAGGTTGATTGTGATGTTGGTTCGCCCATTAAATGTATCAATTCTTCCTTTAGTCTAATGTATAATGGAGATTCATAATTCTTACCTCCACTTCTTTCTCGCAATACTCTCCTTATAAATGGGCATTCAACTGTTCTTATCTGAATATTATAAAACGAAGCATCATAAAGAAAATTGCATACTGATTCATACTCTTCAGGCGTTAAATCCAGTAATTCAGAACCTCTGCCCGTCTGTATAAGGAAAAAAACTTCCCAAATTTTTACGCCTAGATCAGAAATTAGCTTGAAAACCTTGGGCAATTCCATAAAGTTAATTTTCATTACGGCGGTGTTAACCTGAACATTTATCCCTGATTTTATTCCTTCAGTTATTGCATCTAATGTTTTCTGGTATATCCCATATGTGCCCCTTATTTTTTCATGCGTAGCAGATATACCATCTAAGCTGATTGACATGAACTTCGCGCCCGAACGTTTCAGATTAGCAAGAGAATCTGAATTTAGCTTATCTGATACTGCGGGTGAAATTGCAACAGGAAATCCCATCGACGCTGCGCTTTGTATTAACTCATATATATCATCCCTAATCATAGGATCACCTCCTGTCATTATAATAACGGGGGGCCTTTCAAATCCTTTAAGTTCTACAAACATTTTTTTAGCTTCATCAGTTGATAACTCTTCTGGAGACCTGGATTCAATTGCAGAAGCTCTACAATGAATACACTTTAATTCGCAAGCCTTTGTAGTTTCCCAAAACACTATAAGTGGCCCCCTATCATATGAATTTCTTGGCATAACACTTCAAACGCTAATTAAAATAAATCGTTTACTGTAATATTTTAATCAAAAATATTATGGCTCTATAAGTTGTAAAGCAACTTAGAAATTTAATAGCAAG
>JBMFVR010000068.1:0-6857 GCA_049965895.1 Nitrososphaeria archaeon
GTATAACGGAAGTGCCGAATGGATATGCTGTATAGGCAAAGACGAGCCTGAACATGGCAGGTATTACGGTTGCTGACACTGCTATTATGAGCCCCAGAGCTATATGCCTCATGTGGCTCCACCTTTCAAAGGTCCTGTAATAAAGCCCTATCATGGGTATGGTTATCAAAACCCCAGCCACTATTGCCAGAGCCCATACAGGCCAAAGCATGAACCCAGCAAGGTTAGTGAAGACAGGCATGAGCCCTGCGAGGAACACCGTTATTATTGTCCCAAAAACGCCTCCCATGGCATAGACAACAATCATGTAATTGAACATGCTTCTTGTTAATCTGAAATACTCAGGATTTCCGGATTTTACCCCCTTTATTTCCACAAATGGCATTGTCCACAGCAGCCCCAGCACAGTATAAACCAGCGGGATGTGAACGTCAAATGCCCAGGTAATAAGGTCTGCCGCCAGTGTTGCTGATCCTATCATTGACCATCACCCAAGCTCCTTCTGGTGTACAGGTATATGCCGTATATTGCAATAAATGGGATTGAAAGCTCTACAATGAGCAACAACACGGCCAGCCAGTAAGGCATGCTGAGATCTATGTTCAAAATTGCTGTTACTGGTATGCCGGTTATCGTTGGTGGCCCAGCTGTGTTAGGGACAGAACTGACAAATATCAACGGAAATCTGCCACTTTCAGCACTTAATGCCCCACCTATTGCTGCAATTGCTGCAGAAATCGGTATCAGGTACTGCCCAACCTTTAGCAGATAAGGCCCAAGAGTGTTTAACCAACCAAGTTTAAAGCTGGCAAGCCTGTTACCGAACAGCAGATAAATCCCTATGCCAGCTGTAAAGATTCCAAGAACTATACCAAAGCCAACCATCATTACAATATATGCATAAGTTACATAAAATGGTGGCCTCAAAGCATTGGGCCAGCTGAATAGACCCCAGAAAGGATGGTTAAGTGTTCCAGTAGCAACAAAGCTTATCAGAGGATCAACCTTCAACCCTGACCAGAAGAACCCCTCAAGCGCAGCCAGCTTGAGTGGATCAAATTGAATTACAAGCTCTCCTTGGTAATGACCTATGACAAGTCCCTCAATTAGAGTTAAAACGGCTATTGTCAGTGAAGTATTTTTCAGAAACTTCAAGTGCATCTGATCCTTCTCTCTAAGGTAGCGCCTTATGTACACGCCAGCAACTATTGACCAGCTAAGAATGACCGCCGCAAATATACCATGAAATATGAATATATTTGCACCCCACCAGTACATGTTAAACAGGTCCGAAGGTTTTTGCCATTCAAGAAGATAAGTTATAGCCCCGCCTATGCTGCTCTTTGCTGAGGCCAGGCTTACAATTTTAAGGCCTGGAGGCAGCATGCTTAGAGATGCCATAACCGCAAGTATATTGTAGGCGCTCCAAAAACCACCGAAGCCTGCAGCGATACCAATTCCAAAATGGATCCATCCATTCTTTATCTTGTTCCATGTGTAAAGGTACAAGGGAAGCACTACAACCTCAAAGAGAAATGCAAAAAGTTCAAGGAAAAACGGAAGGGCCAAAGCGCCTATAAGGGCAATAAAGTTGCTCCAAACAGTTACAAGTCCAAATTCCACGAGAGTGCCATATGCTGCGCCCACACCAAATATTATTGTAGATATCACAGCGAATTTGCGCGAAAGCGTCATATAGTCAGCATCGCCCCCTTTTAAATATCTGAATTCAAAGAGAAGCGCAAGGGCAATTGTTCCAAGAAACGAGGATGCAAGAGATATGTGGACAAGTATCCCAACCGCAGACACAACCCTGGAAAGCAACAGGATTGTTGGCGTGACCATGTTATATTTTTAGTACTGGTTCCATATATATTTTGTTTACTATTTGCGTTAACGCTTTATAAGGCCATTGATAAAAAATGCATGTGCTAACAAAAAACAGAACCAAATTTTTAACTTTCAGCGTTGGGATGATGTTAACTTCATTCATATTCACCCTTTCACCACTTGTTACCCAATGGTACAAGCTAGGCATAAACTACCTTACGTTGATGGTGGCATGGGCTCCCCTCTGGATGACGATAGGGGCATTTGCTAGCGCCAGGATATCTGATATTTTTGGAAGAAAAAAATCCTATTACTTTAACCTCGTTTTCCTGACCCTGGGAGATGCGATTTTTGCCATTCTCAGAAGTGTAAATGCTACGTTTGCAGGACTGGCTCTTCTCATCATTGGCGCCGGTGGGGAGTACTCATCCATAATGTCGTCAACACATGAAGTTTTTGAATCTGCTTCCAGAGGCACAGCTATGCTGTTAGAACTAAACTTCATAAACGTTGGAGGGGCAGTTGCTGCACTTTCCCTGCTGATATTAGGAAATAAGCCAGTATCAGTTCAAAGAGAAACTATAAGCATGTTAATGACTTTCATGCTAATTGCAGTTTTGACCAGCAGGCCATCGGTTAAAGAATCAAGAATATGGAAGGCAGTAAAGGAACGTGGGTCAACCATGAGCGGGCCATCAATGAGGTTCAGGCTTGTTGTTATAACAATAACCAGCCTGGCGGAAGTTGTTGGATTTAACCTGATGGTGAGTGCACTTGGCCCATACTTCTTCCCAAAGTATACCTCATTGCTTATTTTTCTGGGAAATGCCACTGAAGCTGTAGTTGGTATGTCGGCAATTTTTCTTGATAGATTTTCAAGGAGAATTGTCTTGGCCGTGGCAACATTTGGAGGAACTGCGGTTTTTGCATTTATTTATCTCACTTCAGCCCTATGGATTCACAATATTGTCTCAATTTTAATACCGTTTATTGCATATAATAGTTTCATATCTATCCTGTACATGACCGTAAATACACTCAACGGTGAACTCTGGCCAACCGGACTGAGGGCTACCTATACCGCGCTTGTATCATCAGTTACAATTGGTGCCCTAGTTCCCCTTGAGCTGTTATTGCCCAGGCTTGGGTTCACAGTATACATGAGTGTCGCGATGGGGACATGGGTATTTGGTTCTGCTGCGGCATTAAGCTGGTTAAAGTGGGGCATTGAGACCGGAAAAGGCATGGATGTCCTCGAAGCTTCTGGAGAAAAATTAAATGCAACGTAAAACCATATTTGATTTCGCATAATTTTATGCGCTCATTTATTCCTTATATCAGTTAAATGAGAAGATACGGTTTTGTGGAAAAGGACATCGAACCGGCCGACGTTTACAATCACATCAAATCATTGCTTCAGGCTGAAAACTTCAAGATAACTGCAGAAGATATCAGGCCAAACTACTGGGACCTTCACGCAAAGAAGTCAAGCGTTGAAAGGATAGTCCTGGGAAAGGTGAGGGATATCGATGTAGTGGTAGCTGGCCAGAAGGGCAAATTTGAGGTTCAGCTTCATGCTGGTGTGTGGGGAAGGGACCTGGCCGTGCCTGCAATTGAGGGAATAGCAACCCTGGGAACAGCCACCATGGCGGAATTAAATTCAGCTCATGATTTCGAGGAAAGAATATGGGAACAGGTTGTTCACAAGATAGATCCGTCACTGAAAATCTGCCCTGCGGATGGGCTGCTATTTAAGACCGATGAAGAAACACCTTGAAATGCACCAGCAGCAGGCTCACAGCAACATGATGAACCAGATGATGCTCGTCATGATGCGCATGTACGGGTTCAATTGAAGCCCTGAATTCATATTTTTTAACCATACTGATCACTTACCACTAAAAATGGCCAATAATTATAATAGGCAGTATTACATTATCAATATTATGAGTGGAAAATTAAATGGAAGGGTGGTTGTAGTAACAGGTGCGGCCATGGGTATAGGAAAAGCAACCGCAATGGCGGCAGCTAAAGAGGGGGCCACGGTAGCTGTATGTGACGTTAATCAGGTAGAGGGTAAAAAAACTGCTGATGAAATTACAGGTACTGGTGGAAAGGCGAAGTTCTACTTTCTGGATGTATCAAATGAAAATCAGGTCAGAGCGGTATTTGAACAGATAGGAAAGGATCTCGGCGATATATATGGCTTGGTCAACAATGCGGGTATAGCTGGAGTCAGCAAACAGACCCATGAGATAACACTGGAAGAATGGAATAAAGTAATAAATGTAAATGTAAATGGTGTATTTCTCTGCACCAAATACGGTGTGCCATACATGATAAAGAACCGTTCTGGTAGCATAGTTAACCTTTCATCTATCTATGGACTGGTTGGAGCACAGGATGCCCCACCGTATCATGCTTCAAAGGGCGCAGTAAGGTTGATGACAAAGACTGATGCACTCTTCTATGCAAAGTACAATGTGAGGGTCAATTCAGTGCATCCGGGCTTCATAGACACGCCAATGGTTGCGGGGTTCGCAGAAAGCACAGGAAACAGAGAAGCCACTTATGAAGCTTTAAAGAAGCTGCATCCCCTAGGAAGGCTTGGAAAACCTGAAGAAATAGCAAGTGTCATTGTCTTCCTGCTTTCAGATGATTCATCATTTATGACAGGTTCAGAAGTGGTTGTTGACGGAGGCTACACCGCACAGTAAGCTGTTTAAATTGGAAGCGAAAAAACCACTAACGCATTTTTTTCCTTCTCTTTTTTGTTTAACGCGCCTTTTTCAATTTTATCTATGAACTGTTTATAGTATTTTGAAAATAATTCCATTGAGCTGTCTGATAGTGTCGAAAATGACATCAAAATGTACCCGTCAAGTATTCTCTGCCTATAACTTTCCATCTCGGAGTCTGAAGCCATCTTGATCTGTTCCACAAACACGTTGGATAAAAGAGAATTCATGAGCAAGAAGGAAATCATGAGCTCCCTGAGGTCAGAAGTGTGGGCCTTGCTTATGGCGTCAATTACGTGCCTGCTTTTCACGCTGTCAAAAATTTTTAGGTTAAGTCCGTAATATTTTTCAACGTAGTTCTTAGTTACCCTGACCGTGGGTTTAAGAATGAGCCCATCATTAACCAGTTCCCTTATTGAACGATAAAGGTTTGGTCTAGTGGTGTTTATGATCTTAGAAAGCTGCGTCACCGTCATCTGACCATTCTTTAACAAGAGCGCTATTATGGACAGCTTTGTGGGGTTCTTAAAGGCTCTCAGCAGTGTCTCTGACGGTTCGGTTTTCATAATAATAGAGGTAAACATATATAATAATTAAGCTTACGTATAAGCGATAATTATATGTATAACTTAGATAATACAGAACATGGGTCGCCTTTTTTAAGGTTCTTCATGAGCAGGAATTTGGTCAGGCTTTCATCCATCATGTTTTACATATATTATATGTGGGTGTTAATGGTAAAATATGATTCAGTGTTCCTAGTCAGCCTGATACCAACCCTTTCACTTGCCGGTTATCTTATTGTGTTGATCCCTGAAGGGTACATACTTGACAGGTTTCCCCGGCAAGTGGTTATGTTCTTCAGCTCTGTTGCAATAGTGGCTGTTTACCTTTCACTGCTAATCTCACAAGCACTTATTTGGATTTATTTAGCTGCAATGTTATCGTCGGTGTTTTCGAGCATCTCCTCTGACGCATTTTTTACACTAATGAAAGATATAATGAAACCGTCAGCCATGGGAAGGGGAATGTCACTCGTTGAAGTGGGAAGGGGAATGTCTGAAGTAATTGGAATAATTCTTGGAGGAATGTCAATTATATTTCTTTCAAGATGGTTCATTCCGCTCATTATATTTACAGGAATTGTTTCTGTTGTGCTCAGCCTGCCAAGAGTAACAAAGAATGTAAACAGTGCACAGAACAAATATGGATTCTATCATGTATTTAGGGCAATAAGGGTCATGTTGCCGTTTTTAATCATAGGATTGCTAATAAATGGGCTGTTCATTTCTCTTGAAGTCTATGCATCTGGCTTATTTTATCAGATACTGCATACAGGCCCATCTTATTATACAGCATTTATCCTTGGATTTTCGGGGGGTGGGTTGGCAGGGGGCCTGCTTGGCATCAGGATAAGCAGGAAACTTGAGAACCCAGCTTTTATAGCATCCTCAATGGCGTTCTTTGGGTTATCGTTTTTTCTCCTGTCCATTAGCAGGATTCCAGATGCGGATGTAGTCATTACTGTAGCTCTTGGGCTGGCAAATTCGCTTACAAACATACCGCTGATGGCATACTTTGTAAAAATAATACCTAACGAAGCAATGGGCAGGGTGAATTCCGTCGTTACGCTGTTTTTGGCCAGCTCTTCCCCTGTTATGGCTGTGGCGTACGGAGGAATAGCGCAGTTTATGCCAATACCCACTGTCCTGCTGCTGATATCTGTCCTCCTTGCAATATCTTCTGTGCCAGCCTATATTTCAATAAAGAAACTGTTCAGATTAACTGAAATCAAAATGAAAGAAATAATGGATCATAAGAGTGCAGGTTAAAATGGCGATTGGTTAAAACATCATACTATTTAAAGTCCATGATCTTGACAATTTTTAATTTAATCTTTTATGATTGATATCGTAACTGGTTCAGCCCTGACCCTGAACTTTACTGCGCTGATAAATGTATGCTTCCACATTTTAACTTCCAGTTCAGCATTTAAGCTACTAGTTCCTATGCCAACCTCATTTGCTGCCAGTGTGAGCGTTTCACTTATACTGAAAAGAAATCTTTTTGCTCTATCAAAATCGTCAAAGAATTCAGCGTATCCATCTTTGTCTATGCCAAGCATCCAAACATATGTGTTGTACTTTTCAAGTATCATCGGATCCCGGGTCCAGTAAAGGGTCCACTTCTTTGTGAATAAAATCTCTCTGAGCTTTTTGCTTCCTATGGGCATCAGTTTGTATAGTCTTATCGTGTACTTGACCCTTAATCTTCTGTCGCTTTCCTTAT
>JBMFVR010000069.1:0-6856 GCA_049965895.1 Nitrososphaeria archaeon
TGTATTTTACAGTTTCTGGATGGGTGTGCAGACAATTCCGTCAGAATTCTGGGAAATTATGGAGAACCACGAACTTGGCTTTTTTACAAGAATGAGGAGAATAATTCTCCCTGCAACCTTCCCCTACCTTATAGCGGGTCTGAGCAGCACAATTGACAGTGCGTGGGGAGGGCTGATGATAGGGGAATACTGGCCAGACATAATTAGGGGAAAAACGCTTGAGGTCAATGTTGGACTGATGAAGATGCTTGACATCTTCACATATCAGGGAAAAATCGGCCTTGCAGCATGGTCTTCACTACTGTTTGCAATAGTTGTTACCATATTTAGCATATTTTTCACTAAAAAACTGATGACCATAGCGAGGGAAAAATATATAATTGAAGAGGGCGTATATGCAGCTTAGATATATCTTAAAATAACGTAAACATTAAAAACGAATTTAAACAAATCAACGCGCATGGTAAAAAAAGCGCTCGTCATTGGATTGATTGTAATGTCAATGATTGTCGCAGTAGTACCAGCATATGCTCAGGCTCAGGGATTGAACGTTAGCGGGGTGAGCTTTGGGCCATCATCTTCGCCTGTTGAAGTTGAAGCTGGCTCTTATAATGTGCCGCTCTTTGTGTACCTGACAGATGCTGCGCAGTACCCAGCATACAATGTCAGCGTTTCGGCTTCAAGCACCAGCACGTTTTACGTGGTAAGTGAACCTCAGAACATTAGTGTTGTGCCCGCAGGAAGCACTGTACCTTCCGTAGTATATGTAAATGTCAGTGACAAAGCTGTCAGTGGGGTATATTCACTGCCAATTTCAGTTAAATATATAACTTTCAATGGCGCCTCATATGTTGCAAAGAACTTTGCCTATACCGCAGAACTTCCCATCACTACCTTTTCCAGCCTTCAGGTTTATTCTTTATACTGGGGCAGCGGCAATTTGCTTGCATATCCTGGCGCCGTTGACCTTCCTCTAACGCTGGTGGTGAGGAATGCCGGCTCCAACATTGCTTATAACGCTACAGTCTCCTTTAAAGTTAGCAATCCGTTTATATCCACTTCTGGCAACGACCAGATAATGCAGTTCATAGGTCCCCTGCCTGCAGGTTCAAGTGTGCCCCTTGAAATTTACTTAAATGTCAATAAGAGCGCCACCCTTGGATATTATCCTCTGAACATTACTTTAAATTGGAACAGCGGGATAAGTTCGGTACAGACAGTATACGTGCCGGTTCTTGGTTCGCCTAGCATAAAAGTTCAGGGTTACAGCCTTAACCCGCCTCAGATATTTCCAGGAACACAGGATGCTGAGCTTTACATTTCAATTGTTAATTCAGGAAACGTCAGTGCGAGCAATGTTAACGTGAACGTATCAGCAGCATCGCCCTTAAGCTTGATCTCCCCTTCAACTACCACTGTGGGAATAATGCCCCCTGGAACACCCGTGCAGCTGACTTACCTGGTCAGTGTGGGGGATCAGGCTTCCTCACCATCTACAGTAGCTTTAAACGTGTACATAACGTACAACGGAAACCGTGTAAAAACGCCCATAAGCCTGCCAATTTCCCCCAAGGCTTCACTAAACGTTAGCCCAGACTATGTTGCGCTATCACAGGGCGCTTCTGATGTAAACATATACTATACGCTGAAAAATAATGGCAATATTACAGCAAAAAACGTTCAGGCACAGCTCATATTGCCGAACACGATCAGTGGCAACACTTACGATTATGTGGGTGACATTCCACCGGGCTCAAGCGCAACTGCAACCTTTTCTCTTGATGTCAGTTCAAGTGCACCTACAGGCACATACAGCGCAACGATGGAAACCACGTGGCAGCAGAATAACGCCCCGGGTCAGGAATTAACGTCCAGAATTCCTATAACTTACAGCGTTCAACAATCATTTGTCAATGATCTATTAGATTATATTCTCTCTCCACCTGCAGTTTATGCACTGCTTATTGTTGCTATAGTTATAGTGGCCGTGATCACAGCGCTGGTGGTGAGCAGAAGACGAGTTTCTCAATAGAAGCTGAGGAGCTCTCAAAGAACTTCGGTGACCTGATAGCTGTAAATAAAGTGTCGTTTAAGGTCAGAAAGGGAGAGATATTTGGTCTGGTAGGTCCAAATGGAGCAGGCAAGAGCACACTGCTCAGGATGCTGTGCACTGTCCTTAGGCCAACCTCTGGAAGGGGGTACATTGAAGGGCACGATATCGTTAGGGAAGCGACAGAAGTGAGAAAGGCAATAGGCGTTGTGCAGGAAAAGCTGATACTCTATTCGCCACTTACTCCCATAGAGAACCTTGAATTTTTCGGAAACCTTTACAACATAGAAAGCAGGGAACTCAGAAAAAAAATAATGGAACTTCTGGATGAAGTAAAGCTGATGGCTGTGAAGGACAGGCCGGTTGGCACATTTTCAACTGGAATGAGGCAGAGGCTTAACATAGCGCGCGCTCTTCTTCATGATCCAAGAGTTGTTATACTGGACGAGCCAACAAACGGCCTTGACCCGCAGAGCGTAAGATGGGTAAGGGACTTCATAGTAAAACTGAAGGATCGTGGGCTAACAGTTAT
Source organism: Nitrososphaeria archaeon (assembly GCA_049965895.1). Classification (GTDB taxonomy): domain Archaea; phylum Thermoproteota; class Nitrososphaeria; order Conexivisphaerales; family UBA164; genus KM4347-05. Next base: position 2,583 of record JBMFVR010000069.1, read on the forward strand.
ACTTACAACCCATGACATGTATGAAATAGATGAGCTTGCAGAGAGCGTCGCAATAATGGACAGGGGTCAGATAATTGAAATTGGGAAAAAGGATGAGCTGAAGGCAAGGCATGGCGTTGAAAGGATAGAGGATGTGTTCCTTTCACTTACGGGAAGGGAACTGAGGGATGAGTTGAGCGGAAGGTTGAGGGGAAGGGGCTGGTAATGAGGAAGGGTTCAATCTATCACCTTTATATTGTAATGAAAAAGGACTTGACTGAGTTTTATCGGGTAAAGGCAAGGCTTGTTTCAATGATAATGCTTCCTATATTGCTCATGCTTCTTTTTGGCTATATGTTCCCCAGCAGCGGTTCCATAACTCACATACCGATAGCCATTGTGAACCAGGACCAGTCAGCTACGGCAATTCAGGTCATAAACAGCTTCACATACATGGCCCAGTCAAGCAGCACATTCAACGTTCTGACATATGCATCGCTTGCGCAGGCTCAGCAGGCACTTCTGCAGGGAAAGATATATGCAATAGTCATATTCAGGCCTGGATTTGGGCAGGGGATTCAGAGCGGTGCCGCAACGGTTCAGGTAATAGCAGATCAGATGAATCCAACACTTGACCAGATTGTTACTAACGGAATAAGTTCGATATTTAATCAGCTTAACATTCAGATGGCCATGAGCCACGGATTTCCGGCGCAGGCTGGCACAATATCCGTTAACTTTCAGGGTTTAATCCCCGGTGCACCAAGCAGCTTTGAGTTCCTAGCCCCGGGTTTTATAGCCATGAGCATGGTAATGGGAGGGCTTGCCGGCCTTGCAATGACATTTTCAAGGGAAAGGGAGCTTGGAACACTTGACGGGATGCTCATGACACCCATATCTAGGTTCTCGATAGTGATGGGAAAGGCCATGGCGCAGGCGGTAAGGGGTATAATAAGTGGCATTTTGATTATAATACTGTCAATTATACTGTTTGGGGTAAAGATATACGGCAATATACTGCTCATGTCCCTGATAATATTTCTTGGCATACTTTCATTTACAGGGCTTGGTCTAATAGCTACAAGCTTTGTGAGTGATCAAGAATCTGCCCAAATGATAATGCTGATGATACAGATGCCCATGATATTCATTTCAGGCATATTTTATCCAGTGCTTCAGCTTCCCTGGTGGCTCAGGGATATAGCATATATGCTGCCCTTATCGTACACCGTATCAGCTTTTAGAGCTGTAATGGTCCTCAATGCACCGCTCTCAGCGGTCTGGCCCGAGGTTCTGGTCCTCATATTCTATTCCATTATAACATTTGCAATAGCGATACCTCTGTTCCAGAAAATGGTCACAAAGTAGAAAGGTTCTTAATTATCATGAGCATTTTATTTAGGTCGTCAGTAAGCACAACCATGCCCCCTTCCATGCCAATCGAAGGCTTCTCAATATATACATCTGCAATTACTCCTGTTTCCCTAATCATTTTTAACGGTGGACAATAAGGGTCATCCGTGTTAACTTCCTGAACAGACATGCCCATTTTAATCAGCATTTTAAGTGCATTGTCAGACAACCTGATATTAGCTGCAGCAGTGTACTTTGCACCATTTTTTCTGAGTTCTGAGAGAATGTAACCCACGTGCCTGGAAGCGCCATATCTCGCATTGCCAATTCTCACCCCATCTATTGTCCTAACGATCCTACCATCAATGCCTATGATGCCTTCATGAGTAAAATATGCTATATTCATACCAACTTCAGGAACCACCTTATTTAGATCGATTTTTGAGAGCCGTTTAAGGAACAGGGAAAATCCGTTAAGGGACCTATCAAAGGTGGAGGACGGTTTGCCATAAAAATCCCATAATTCGCTTGTTGCATGTACCGCCAGAGGTGATGCACCGCCAAATGATGCCAGTTTATGGCATTTGTGACCAAGCCCCATTAACTTTTCGCAAACAGAATCGACGTTACCAGTTACAGCAAGCACAGTGCCGTATGAAGGCTCATCAAGTTTAGTGGCAAATTTTTTATCATCGAGAGTTATGTTCATGCCGTATCTTTCCTGTAATTCAACAATTGCTCCGCCTATGCCGCCTTCAGAAACATCATGCGCCACCTTTACTTCATCTATTTTTAAAACATCTCTCAATATGTGTACCGGCGTTAGCTGTTTCCAATCGATGTCAATTTCAGATTCTCCAACAAGCCACCTGAGCCAGTTCGATTCAAGGAATGGCTCGCCTATTAGCAGCACTGAATCGCCTGCCAAAGGCATGCCGGATTTCCTGACGCGTTTACCATGTGCTGTAACAGTAATCACTGGTAGCTCTACCCCCTCATAGCAGCCAGTGTGCCCGCCAGCAACTCTAACATCAAAGTATGCAGCCATATCTTTCAAGTTTTTATAAACTGATTCGGCTTTTTCGCAATCATGTGGCGGGAGCGTTATTGTGTCTGTTATCGAGTAGGGCTCAGCAAATGATGACAGGAGGTTTCCTATGGCATATGACAGCGCAAAAAAGGGGAGCGTCTGCAGAGGAAGACCAATTGCAGGTGCGGCGCTGGCCATTAAATCATCCAGCACACTTGAAGCATCAAGATTATTATTGTTTATTCGGATCTTTCCTTCAGGCATGTTAATTCTATAAAAAATGTAGCCATTAAACATTTTTGATATAATAATCTAATTTATGAATAATAATCTGGTTTTTGATAAAAAGTTAAATACTTGCATTTTCTACCTAATTGTAGACCAAAATTGATTAACGATAAGAAAGGAAAGGAGGTTTTTTGGGCTGCAAGCATAGTTTTACTCATTGTGTCTGTATCCATGCTAACTTACGGAATTTACATGCAGACAGTGCTACACGTGTACAAGGCACCACTCCTGCTTGGAATTGTAGCAGGGTTGCTTCTTGCCATACCATTGGAGCTATGGAACTTTTCCGATCCTGATACGCTTTTCAGGGTAATGGCCTTCCAGGACAGGTTCCTCATGGTTTGTTTTGGGTTTGCAATAGGGCTTGGAGCAATTCTACTCTACTCACTGAACCTCTTTGTGCCCCATCCAAACTTTGGGATCAAAGACCTGTTTGTTTTTGGCATTGTAGTGGGAGGCCTTCTGTTTGGTGTAGGTGTGGGAATTGCAGGTTACTTCCCGGGCACAGTGTGGATAGCGCTTGGGCAGGGAAGAAGGGATGCAATATATGCAGTGCTGGGAGGATTGCTTGGAGCATTCACATGGTCTGCCATATTTGGTGTGGCAAGGGGGTTTTTCTGGAACACACTTAACTTTGGTCCACTGACATGGGCAACAGTTTTCGGCTTAAATTCAAGGGTGGAAATGTTCGGTGTAAGCCTGGTGTTTGGGCTTATACTTTTGTCCATATTCTTCTTCCTTCCTAGGTTTCCAAAGCAGACCACAAAGCAATCCTGCGCATATCACTTGGCCGGGGCCAACAGTGATGTCACAAAGTTCAATGAAGTCATAGATGAGGAAAGCAGGAAATATCCTAATGCAAGACCATATATAACAAACCTGATCAATGAAAGCAGCATACAGAACGCCAGGTCGATAATCATTCTGGGACTGGAATTTACCATAGCGGCTGTGGCAGTGATAATATTGAGGCAGATATTTGGTGAATCCACAACATATTCATGGATAGGAGCTCAGATTTCGTACATGATCAACCCTGCATGGGCAGCTTCCAACCCGTATTTCCAGCTGTTTGGTGGTTTGCACATAGTAAACGGAGTGCCAGTCAATAATCCATTCAGCGAAATAGGATGGGAACCATTTTCTGACCTTGGGACATTCCTAGGAGGACTTGTTTCCTCAGTAATAATAAGCAAAAGGTTCATGGGGTTCAAGCCGCAGGTGCCGTCAGTGTGGCAGCACAGGTTCGGCAGCAGTGCATCACTTAGAGCATTTGGCGCATTTATCGGCACATTTTTGGTGCTTTTTGGCGCCAGAATGGCTAACGGGTGCGCCTCAGGTCACATACTGAGTGGGAACATTCAGATGGCGGTCTCAAGCTTCCTCTTTATGATAATGGTGCTTATAGGAGCCTGGATTACACTGCACTACCTTTTGCACCTGAAGATAAACGCACAAGGATACATCTCTTAAGCATTCTATCTATTTTTTATTTTTTTATTTATTTATTACCCAAGTTTTTAGCCATTTTTATACACTAGGTTCCTTATTTCTGACTGCTTTTTTGACAGCTCCACAACTGTATCCCATTTAAGCCCGCTTTCCCTGACGTTCAGCATGACCC
>JBMFVR010000070.1:0-6791 GCA_049965895.1 Nitrososphaeria archaeon
GTGCTGGCATACGTAGCGCTAGGGGCGCTTTATTAGTAGTTATTACGTGAATCCCATTTCTCATTGATTCCCTAATGTGCGAAAGCGCCGGCTCACCGGTTTTAAAATTAGCGGTTGTAGTTTCAACCGTTAAATCTAGTGACAGCTCCCTTATCACATCCGCAGGTTTTATGTCGTTACCTTCAATATTTATTTTTCCGAATTTGGTTTTAGTCTGGTAAGCTGTCTGATATGGTATGCCATCCTCATTTATCATGCAGCCAGATCTATCACATATTGCAACCAGCTGGGGAATAATTCCGTATTTTTCCTTAAGCATGTTCCCTTTAGTATCTATCAATCTATGAAATGAAGTACCAACTGTGCCATAACCCAGAAGTGCGATTCTCATTTTGAAATCACTGAACGTAATGCATTTTCGTCTGAACCTATAATTATTTCATGACTTTCAAACCTGCCCACCGAGTCTGGATCCTTAAGCCCGTTCCCTGTTACGATTGAAACAACAACATCGTCCTTTCTGATTAGACCATTACGCGCGGCATTAAGAAATCCAGCAACGGATGCTGCACTTGCCGGTTCTACAAATATGCCTTCATTTGAGGATAGTGTGTATTGTGCCCTAACAATTTCTTCGTCATTAACTTCAGTCATGATACCACCTGACTCTCTAACAGATTTGAGGGCCCTTCTCCAGCTGGCCGGATTGCCTATTTTTATTGCGGTTGCAATAGTGTTGGGAGAGCTTAAAGGTTCAAGTGTTTTGCTTTTGTTTATGAAGGCCTTAAAGATCGGGGAGGCGCCGGATGCCTGCACACCCAGTAAATGCGGCATTTTATCAATAATACCTAATCTTTTTAATTCTTTTAGGCCTTTCCAGAGCGCTGTTATATTGCCAGCATTGCCCACAGGTATAGTTATCCAGTCTGGAACGCCTATTTCTTCAACTATTTCATAAGCAACCGTTTTTTGTCCCTCGATTCTGAATGGATTTACCGAATTTACTAAATAAGCATCCCCAGAATTTTTTGCATAATCTTTTACTATCTGAAGCGCTAAATCAAAGTTTCCCCTGACTTTGACTATATATGCTCCAGCTGCCCTCGCCTGGGCCATTTTTCCAAGAGCAACTGCACCATCAGGCACAACCACATATCCTCTGATACCAGCACGGGCAGCATATATAGCTAAACTTGCTGCAGTGTTTCCTGTGGAAGCACACAGCACTGACCTGAATCCCTGTTCTATTGCACGAGTAATAGCCACAGTCATTCCTCTATCCTTAAAGCTGCCCGTGGGGTTCATGCCTTCATTTTTTATATACAGTTTTTTAACTCCTGAACTTTCGCCTATCCTCAGCGATTTGTACAACGGAGTATGGCCTTCCATAAGCGATACACTTTTATTTTTATTGACCGGCAATATGTCTGAATACCGCCACACACCAATACCTGAAAATTTTGCGTGTAGCTCGCTATCGTCATAATGTATCGTGAGAGGATCTCCACACTTGGGGCAAAAGTAAAGGTTTTTATCTAGTGAATCTGTAAATCCACAGTTTTCACAAAGGTAACTAGGCACGTCAGAGGTTTAATGCCCGTTCATATTAAAATCTTTACGTTTTGGAGTTAGGAAGTTTAGACAAAATATAATTTTTTGTCAATTAAATTGGATGCCGAATTTTAATATTATCATTCCATGTTACAGATTCAGGATGATGCACATGCGCTCCAGCCGCAAACAGGACAAGTTGAACATCCCTCTTTAAATTCAAGCTTCGAGCCGCAAACAGGACATTTATCATTATTCTGAATGCCCTTGTTCTGAACAATAACCTCATTTTCATTTGTCTGTTTTTTTGGTGCACTTAAAACCTGAACTTTAAGAGATTTATCTCTATAAACGGTTATATCCTTTACACCAAGGTTATGAGCCAGAATGAAGATGTCTCTAACATCTTCTGGTGTTACGTTGGATGGCATATTTATTGTTTTTGAAACAGAACTGTCAACCCACTTTTGTATTGATGCAAGAGCCTTTACATGGTCCTCAGGGTCTATTTCCATCGAAGTTACAAAGACGTTCCTGATCTCCTTGGGAATATAGTTCAAAGATCCTATTGTACCGTTATGTGCAACAACGTCTCTAAGAAGTTCTGTATCATAAAGCCCATATTTTTGCATGATGCGTTCGAAGGCGATATCAATGTAGTAGAAGGAACCAACAGTAACATTTTTTTCATATACAAGTGCAAATACTGGTTCTATCCCGCTGCTCACTCCTGCAATCATTGAAATGCTACCCGTGGGTGCAATGACAAGATTAAAGCCATGCCTCACACCATATTTTTTTACATCTTCTGCTAATAAATCCCATGCAAAATGCCACGAATTTTTATCATAAAATCCTGCAAAAGGCAATTCACCCACAGCATACCTGCTCTTATTGTAAATTGGGAAAGGTCCGCGCTCTTTCGCCAGCTTTATGGACTCTACTTTTGACCAGTACTGGATAAATTCCACAAGCTTTTCCATAAAGTCACGAGCTTTCTGGTCATTATAGGGTAAATTTAGCTCAAAAAGTAGATCCGCAAGGCCCATTATTCCCAACCCTATTTTTCTAGTCAATTTGGTTGCTTCCTCAATTTGTTTAAGGGGATACCTGTTAATGTCTATTACATTATCAAGTAATCTGGTGGTTATCATGACTGTATCTCTTAGGCCATCCCAATCATATTCAATTTTACCATCATCGCTTTCCTTAACAAATGACCAAACGTTTATGCTTCCTAGGTTACATGACTCATTTGGATACAGCGCGGTTTCGCCGCAGGGATTGGTGGCCATTATGGGTCCAAGTGCTTCCACAAGTGGATTGTACCTGTTCATGTTGTCAAAGTAGATCAATCCTGGCTCAGCACTTTCCCATGCTTGGTAGGATATCATGTCCATAATGTGTACTGGATCCACATAATCCACGATCTTTTTGGTACGTGGATTAACCAATGGATACTTTTCGCCTTTTTTATAAGCTTCCCAGAATTCAGGGAAAACCAGAACAGATATGTTAAAGTTGTGAAACATAGCATTTCCCTTTTTTGCTGTTATAAATTTCATTACATCTGGGTGATTAACGTTGAGTATGCCCATATTTGCTCCCCGGCGCACTCCGCCCTGTTTTACAACCTCTGTCATGTAATCAAAGAGACTCATAAACGAAATTGGACCGCTTGCGACTCCCCCCGTTGATTTTACAAAGTCGCCAGCAGGTCTAAGTTTGCTAAAATTATATCCCACACCTCCTCCTGCCTGAAAGATCAGCGCCGCATTTTTCAAAGTATCCATTATGCTTTCAAGTGAATCCTCAACATCAAGCACAAAGCATGCGCTACCCATTCCGTAATATGAACCAAAATTAACCAGTGCAGGTGTATTTGGCATGAACTTCTTGCTGACCATCAATGAATAGTAAAGTTCAATGTAATTTTCTACATTATTCATCTGCCCACCATTTATCATGTTCAAAAGTTCAGACCACGGCAGTTTCATGTGACCTTCTGTATTCATTTTATCATAAAGTTCTTTTAATGAGCGTTTATGAAATACATTAAGTTCATACTTTCCTATTTTAATTTCATTTTTTTCATCGAACTGTTCCTCTTTAAATGGGCTCCCGCTTTCCTTTCTGAATACCCTTTCATCATAAATTATATCCGGTAATGCCATATGTATTGCGACGCGCGTAAATAGCTCCTTTGGTGTTTCAACGGGCTTTCCATTTTCGTCCTTTTTAAGGTAACGTGAAGCCAATACTCTCAATGCATTTATATCAAAGGCCTTGTCAACCTCATCAATAGTTTCCTTATTAAGCACCTTCTTCTTTTCTTCCCTTATTTCTGCGCGTTTTTCTCTGTAAATTATGTAGGCCTTTGCTATCCTAGCTTGATTTTTTTCTATGAGTTTTTTCTCAACAATATCTTGGATGTCTTCAACTTTCGGGGTACCTCCCCGGCTTTCCAGCTCCGTGACCACAAGGTCAGCAGTGCTTTCAGCCAGTGCCCTATCATTTATTCCTACAGCCTTCTGAGCTTTCCAGATGGCCTCCACTATTTTATTTTTATCAAATGGCACTATGCGCCCATCCCTTTTTACAACATTTTCTATAACCAAATACAAACACCTGGCAGAGTTCCTAGTGAAGGTCTATAAAATATAGCTTTTTGTAAAATTGATTTGACAAGATTAAAGGCACATATGTAAAATTAAGCACCAAGCAATGTAACAATGCAAAATAAATTATCCGCAACTGGTCAAAAAATTTATGATTGTTAAAACGGTTTTGCGTAAAAATTAACTTAGATTTTTAAGTGGATTACTGTAACCATTCAGGAACGCTATCTGATTTAGAGGTTTCCTGTTTTTCTTTCCTTTAATTTTTTTGCCAGGCTTTCCAAATGGTACAATTGTTAAAAGGTACAGTTCTTCTGGCACACCAAGAATCTGTGAAACCTTTTCCCTTTCAATCCCACCAACCCAGCAAGAACCCAGCCCAAGTGACCAACCTGCCAGCATCATGTTCTGCACCGCTCTGGTTCCATCAATTATATGAAATGGGTTCTTTTGATCCACATAAACCGCTATGGCAAACTGAGAATTTGATATATAAGGGCCAGTGGTGGCAAGGTCACCAACTTTTTTCAACAACTTTTTATCATTAATTAAAATGAAGGTCCACGGTTGCCTGTTATAAGCGCTTGCAGATGCCCTGCCAGCTTCCAGAACCTTAATCTGTTGTTCAAAGGGTACAGGCTCCTGTGAAAATTCTCGCACTTCTAACCTGGTTAAAATTGCTTCAAGTGTATCCATATTTATTTTTAATGATGATAATTTTTAAATCTTGCTAAGAATTTTATTTTTTTACACATTAATCTATAGATTTTGCAAACTCATTATGGATTTCCCTAAAACCGTGTTTTGAATAGAACGAAACTGCGATGAGGTTCTTTGAGGGGAACCTAGCAATCATTAGCTTTACTCCCATCTTCTTCAGATCCTCTTCAACGAAGTTCAGGAAGTGGCCTCCAAGCCCACCCCTCCTCTTTGCTGGATGAACATAGAACTCTTCAATCCTTGCCACCCTTGAAGGTGTGTAAAATTCCCTCTCATCGAACTTGATCTTTATTGCAGCATAGGGTTTATCTTCTTCGTATATGTATATCAGGCTGTTTTCGTCAGCAATTGCCCTCTCAACTGATGCCCTGACCCTCTGCCTTATGTCTTCAGGAACCTGCAGGAGCGGATCGAATTCTGAATTTAATGCGTACATTCTGCTGAACATGTCTGTCAGCGTATCGATATCCGATTTTGTTGCTCTTCTGATGGTCATTTCCTGGTCACCATTTCTATATTCTTTTTGGACTCTATTATCCTTTTCCTTGCAAGTTCAAGGTACTCTTCATATTTTAATGGGTTCCTTGCATAGCCCTCTTCCCTAGCCCTGTCAGCAACTGCTGCGGCAACTTCATAGAACATGTCCCACTCATCCATCCTAGGTATTATGTATTCCCTGCTTATGCCCCGCCTTTCAGCGTAATTTGCAAGTGCTTTGGAAGCAGCTATGGCCATCGTGTAGCTTATGTACTTGGCCCTGCTGTCCAGCACCCCCCGGAACACTCCGGGAAAGACAAGAGAATTGTTAACCTGATTCGGAAAGTCGCTCCTGCCGGTGGCAACAATGTGCGCCCCACCTTTTATCGCCTCATCCGGCATGATTTCAGGTATGGGATTTGCAAGTGCAAATACTATTGGCCTTTCTGCCATCATTGAAATCCACTCCTTCTTTACTGTGTTGGGACCGGGAGTTGACGCAGCCACCAGCGCATCGGCTCCCCTAAACGCATCCTCAACAGTCCTGCTGTCCTCCCTGTTAGTTGAAACCGCCAGGTCGTACTTCCACCTGTTGGAGAACATGAGCCTGTCAACATCGTTCCTGTCAGCGTACAGGGGTCCCTTGCTGTCTATCATCACCATTTTGGACTTATCAAAGCCATATATCGAAAGCATGTTTGCGGCCGCTATGTTTGCCGCCCCCGCTCCGAACAGCACAACCTTTGCGGACCCTATGTCCTTTCCCACAATTTTAAATGCGTTTATCAGACCGGCCAATGTAGCGGAAGCTGTACCAAGCTGGTCGTCGTGCCACACAGGTATCTCAAGCACGTTTCTGAGTTTCTCAAGCACCTCGAAGCACAGCGGGCTCTCAGTATCTTCTAGGTTTATTCCGCCCAGCGCTGGCTCTATTGCTTTTGCAAACCTCTCAAAATCATCAACACTGCCTGCCCTTATGGGCAAGGGTATTGCGTCAACTCCACCTAGGTACTTGAAAAGCAGAGCCTTCCCCTCCATCACAGGCATGGCAGCTTCAGGACCAATGTTTCCAAGCCCAAGAACCCTGCTGCCATTTGTGATGATTGCTATAGTGTTCCACCTGCTTGTCAGGCTGAAGCTCAGATCGCGGTTCTGGTGTATTGCCTCAGCCACCTTTGCTATGCCTGGCGTGTAGATCACCGCAAAATCGTCGTAAGATTTTATGGGAACCTTTGGAAGAACCTGTATCTTTCCCTCATAAACTCTTGAAAATTCTATCGGATCCATGGGTAAAATTGTGCAGGCCTTATTATATTATGTTATCATTGTTCGCATTAAATGATAGTCAATAGTCTAATTTATGAATGTTAGTTCTGGGCACTAAAGAGAAGGTTATGGTTTCCGTTAACCATGTTAACGTACACC